>NZ_JBHMDO010000048.1:0-269186 GCF_042431225.1 Paenibacillus aurantiacus
ATCCGGGAACAACAGCGATCGGAAGAACATGCGACCGCGCAGTGGATGCGGTAACCAAAAAATTGCATTTGAAAACGGGGGTGTCCCAACGTCATCTTTTCGATGACTTTTGGGACACCCCCCTCGTTATCCTACATATGAAAGATGAGTTACCGCATCAGAAGCTCGTTCGTATGTCGGATGCATCAAAAACGCGCTTAAGAACATCAGCCGCTCAGCTAATGTCCCAATTCTGCTCGTCCGCCGCGTTCTGCACATCTTCTCCCGTCAGGATGATATACCCATACCCTTCTTCCTCGTGCTTCTTCAAGGCGCGCTGCTTCATGAACTTGGGACTAGCCTCTCCGTTCTCTTCGTCATAAAACAGCAGAATGCCGTCCGTCTTGCGAAACAGCAGCTCATCGCGCGCTTTCAGCTGCCATACCCCTTCATAAGGTTGTTTGCTGACGCTCGCGTAATAATCCACCTGCTTCAACATTCCCCGGTAATAATCTTGCTTCGCTTCATTCCATTTCTCTTCCGGGTTCAGATAAGCCGCTATGATGGAGAGCTTGAGCGCCGGATACCGTTCCTTCAGCGCGATCGCCACCTCGCACGCCCACAGGTCCACGCCATATTGGCCTGGCGTGATGACCCATTCCAGCCCGTCTTCGATAAGCGGCACAAGCTTGTTCTCGATGGCCTTCTTGATAAGCGGGATTCCTTTATGTTTTTGATCGAATATGCCGAGTTCATGGGCGCGATAGCCGGTTACGAGCAAATTATTCATGCTAAACTCCTTGCCTCATCGGGGATGAAGGAATAATTGAGATGCCCTCAGTTTACCCGGATCGCGCCTGGATTGCAAAATGAAAAGCCTTGGCGGCGCGGCATGTACGGCCGCGAACCAAGGCTTCCTCTTGTATGGATTAATGCGTGCCCGCTTCTTTGTTCTGCGCCAGTCTGACAAGCATATGCGCCAAGATGTGCCGTTCCTGCTCATCCCCGACTTTCCATAGCTGCTGGAGCAGCTGCTCCTCGGCGTTGCGAGGCTCCTCGTGCTCGGCGAGATACTGAGCAACCTTCTGCGCGGCAACGGCCAGCTGCTCTTCGTTCAGCCCGATTGCTTCCGCCATCTTGATCCGCTTGCTCAAATACGAACGAAACTGCTCGAAATCCGCCAAAATCTCGTCCTTCTTCTTGGAGCTGAGCCGTTCGATCGTATCCTCGATCTTGCCATTTTGGAGTTCTCCGTCCTTCAGCACTGCATGGTTACGTTCCGTCATCGTTAACGCCTCCTTCTTGGTAATCGGTACACGTATCTTTACCGTAAGGAGACAGGCTTGAATCACCTGCGCATGGCAAAACCGCCCTCGATCCGAATAACGGATCTGGGGCGGCGGCGTGCGCGAATCGATTCGGGAAGCGCGGCTATTGCATAAATCCCGTCGAATTGATCGGCGGGACCGCGCTTGAGGCGGCATTGGCGTTCATGGACATTCGCACTTGCGCCTCGGCTTGCTGGACCCGCTGTGCGATCGCCTGAATTTGGCGTTTTTGCGCATCCATCTGCATTTGAAGCTGATTCTCCGCGATGGAGAGCTCCTGCTGAATGGCTTGCAGCTCGATCAGCACTTGATTGACTTGCTGAGAACGTGAATCGAGGCCGACGTTGCGCAGCGCTTGCTGCGCTTGTATGCGCTCTTGTTCCTTCTGCTGCTGCACTTGCTGCTGGAATTGCTCGTACGAAAGCTGCTGGCTGTTGATCGATTGATTCGGTTGCTGCTGCATATCGGTCAGAACCTCCCTGTTTGCCTAAGGAATAGTTCTAATATGCGCAAAGTCGATTGCTTTATGTAACCAACGGATTATTTTTTTGGTTTCCTTGGCCGTATCTCCCCGGCTAGCCGCGTAAGCTCCTCGTCCTTCGCCTCAATGCCGCCATAGCGATAGGCTGAGTATGCCCGTGTAAGCCTTGTTCCGATATGACGGTCTCCATCCGCGCCTTCTCGAAGCGCTTCGGCTTGCCCTATCTCAATCGGAGTTCGCGACGGATCGAACGGCAAACTCGAATGATGGCGCTCGGATAACCACGTCCGGTAGAGGTGAACAAGCCGGTCAGCCGGACCGCCAGATCTCGGCATCGCTGCATTCCGCCTTCGAATACCGAAGAACGAACGCCCTTTGCGCTCCGGCTTGACGATCCGGTCTACCTCGTCCTGGTAATTGCCTTGATCCACAAGCCGTTCTCGTCGCAGCCAAAGGGTAAGCCGCGCAAGCAAGCCGCGAAGCAGTGCCGGAACAAGCGGCAGACGGCGAATGATCGCAATCAGTATAAAGAGGCCGACAATCCCAATAAAACCGTACATCACCCAATCCCACCACGGAGAGGGCTCGGTTGGCTCGCCGGCGGGTAGCATCGAGGGCGGCGGGGCGACCGGCGTATCTGGCGGCGGCGGCGCGGGCGCTGGTTCCTTGGGAGCTAGGAGACGACGGATCCAAGCGGCAGCTTCGCCCCAGACAGCCCGGAATATTACCTGCAAACTACCGCTCACGGCCAATAGCAGCGTAACCATTAATACAAGTATCGATAGCCGAACGTTACGGCTTCTGACCGCCGCGTCGGCTCCAATGTCCGCCCCCGGCGCGGCCGACTCCGCGCGGACCGTTCGATGATTCACGACGAGCAGCATGATCATCATCGCCGCAACGCCGCCAGCCAGCAAGAGGGCCGACGGAACCGCGAAACGTTCGTTCCGCTGCAAAATAAATGAATACAGCACGTAAATCAGCAGCCCGATGCTGAAATGAGCCGACGTAAATCGTTCCGCCCAAGGCGCGAGCGCCGCTCGTGCCCCGCGATATAAGCCGATCGTGCATCCCAGCGAGGCCGCGATAGCTACAGCTATACCTGCTGAGAAGACCGCAAACAGCAGCGTCCCGACCCCAAGGCCACAGACGCATGTTAGCAGTAAGGTCACTGACGGCTGGCGGAACGCCGCACGTCTGCCCAATAGATAACCGATCGGATAACCTAGCAGCGGGACAAGCCACCAGCCCCTCTCCCATACTGCCGGTTGAACAAGTCCATCCGCTATTAAGAGCAGCGGCAAATAAATGATACACTCGATAACACCTTGGACAAGTACGAGACCGGCTTCCCGAATCCGCATCATGATCGGTACGCCTCCTCGTCCGCCAGCGCTTCGATCGGCAGCCAGTTCACCAGATGACCTTGCTGTCGGAGCACAACAGCCGCCTCCTCCAACGCTTCGCTCCAGAACGCGGACACCACCACGATGTCGCACCGCTCTTCCTCATCCGTTCCGACATCGCGAAGCAGCTCTTCGAACGGAACGCACCGGTGAATGATCAACCTCGCCATAGCGTCAAGGACAAGCATTAGATGCTCCCTGCCCGCCCCTCTCGAGGTCGCGATGTGCTGGCCGGGCTGGTCCAAATCATAGCCGTTCGAGGTAAAACTGAAGGCTAGCCCTTGTTCTTCCGCCAGCTGCATCAATCCCGCGGCCTTGCGGATACCATGCTCGATCAGCTCCTCGTCCGTCACAGCCTGCCACATCCCGGCATGGTCCTCCACGTTCAACAGGACAGCTAACCGGTAGTCGGCTGTATAGTCATGCTTGCGCACCTGAAGCGTCCCCGTACGTGCGGTCGCTCCCCAGTTGACGCTCTTCAGCGGATCGCCGTTCCGGTAGGCTCGAACGCCGCTGACGAGGAACGGATCTTCCATGATCCACCTGCGAACGGATGCATCGCCTTGCCAGCTATGTGCGGGCAGGCCCAGCTCGCTCCGTTCCGCCGGAAGCGGATAGACGGTCAGCTCGGCATTCAGCGTGACTTGCTTCCAATCCCGGAACAAGCCGAATAGATCGCCCCACGACACCGCGGCCGTAGCGAGCCGATATACGCCCCTCCTGGCGCATCGAACTTGATGCCGGCGCGTAATCTGCCTCCGCCCGCCTAAGCTGAACAGGCTTGCATGATTCTGATACAAGGAACCGCTGCTTACATCCAAATTATCGCCGCTGCCGAATTGCAATCCGCTTCGGAGCTGCGATTCGACTCGCAGCCAAGGGACGGGAAGCCGCTTCTCATTCCGGATCCGTTCGATCATCTCGATACGTTCCCCCTCGAAGCAGCTCTGCACGCTGAATGTCCGTTCATAAGACAGCTTGCGCATGCCCCAATAGCGGAACAGCAGACGCTGGGCGGCAAGCACGGGGACGAGGATGAGAATAACCCAATGAATCGTCATCGCTGCACCTTCGATTCCGGCCGCTTCATCGGCTAACCCGCATGCAGCGGCGCATCCGCCGGCACCGCGATCTGGGATAGGACCGAAGCGATGACCTCATCGGCCGCGTGTCCTTTCAGCCGCATCGCGCCTCTTACGACGATTCGATGGGCAAGAGCAGGAACCGCGAGCGCTTTGACGTCGTCGGGCAGCACATATTCCCGTCCGCTTAATGCCGCGCGGATCTGGCATGCCCGAAGCAGCGCCTGCACGCCGCGAGGACTTACGCCTAGTACAACGTCCGCATGCGTACGCGTCGCCTCCGCAATCGCCAGCATATAGCGAAGGAGTTCTTCGCTCACGCTTACCGTTCGACACAGCCGCTGAGCTTCGATGATCTCTGACGGCTCGGCGACAGCCGTCAGCTCTTCAAGCGGATTCGCTTCAAGGAACCGCTTCATGATCGCAATCCCCTCCTCGGCAGTCGGGTAGCCCATCCGAATCTTGAACAGGAACCGGTCGAGCTGCGCTTCGGGCAGCGGGAACGTCCCTTGCTGTTCGACCGGATTCTGCGTAGCGATGACAAGAAACGGCTTCTCGAGCGCGAAAGTCATGCCGTCCAGGCTGACTTGTCCTTCCTCCATGCACTCCAACAGGCTGGATTGCGTCCTTGGCGTAGCCCGGTTGATCTCGTCGGCCAGCACGATGCTGGCGAACAGCGGACCTGGCCGAAACTCGAATTCTCCGCTGCGCTGATTAAAGAAATGGATGCCGGTCAAATCTGAAGGCAGCAGGTCCGGCGTAAATTGAACGCGCTTGAACGACCCGCCGATTGAACGGGCCACCGCTTTGGCAAGGAGCGTCTTGCCCGTACCGGGCACATCCTCGAGCAGCACGTGGCCGGAGGCAATAATGGCGATCAGCATATGGTCGATCACATCGTCTTTGCCGACAATAACGGCGCCGACGTTGTCCCGGATCCGTTCGGCCAGCCGGTGAACAGACTGGAAACTCATGTACACTTCTCCTCTCGGTACTCGCGAAGTATGATAGGAAGCTTTTCCCATTTAGTATAACGGGTAACGAGAGTACGCGCCATGTCCGATCTGACGCGGCCGTCCGCGAATCTCGCCGAACAAGAGATAATAGAAGCGTAAACCGGTCAAGCCGGAGCGACGATCTCCACTTTGATCCGATCCGGATCCTCGAAATAAACGGCATAATGGCGCTCGCCCCCGGCGAATGGATGGGCATGTGCATATAATAGCGTAATACCCCGGTCTTGGAGCGCATCGGTCAACGCGTCCACTTGCTCGCGTGACGCCGCCCGGAACGCCAGATGATTCAGGCCGACGCGCTTCCGGTGGTACGGCACGTCCATATACCGCAGCTCGGCTTGAACGAACACGATGTAGGTGCCGTCCGCGCGATAGCTGACGCCATCCGCCCAGCGTTGATATTGCTCGTACCCGAGCTGCCCGAGCAACCAAGACCAGAACCGCTCGCTTCGTTCCAAATTCGATACATATAATTCAATGTGATGAAGCATTGGTAAGCCACCTCCGTACAGACAAGCTTTTCGGCCGCATCCCCGGCAGCCGAGAAAGGATATGATCATTATAGAACATACGTTCCCTGATTAACAAGCGCACACCGCCAAAAAAAGCTCTCCGGCGCTGTAAGGTCCGGAAAGCTTCATCATCACCTTTTCTTGCAAACAAAAATGCACCTGTCAGTCTCCCCAGACTGCGCCTAATCGCTCTATGGTTGAAGCCGAATCTCCCCCATCCCCCGCATGTATGGGCGAAGCGCTTCCGGCACACGGATCGAGCCGTCCGCCTGCTGATGGTTTTCCAGCAGCGGGATGAGAATCCGAGGCGTCGCCGCCATCGTATTGTTCAGCGTGTACGCATAACGCAGCCGGCCGATATCGTCCCGGTATCGTATTCCCGCCCGTCTGGCCTGGAAATCCAGCAGGTTCGAAGCCGAATGCGTCTCCCCGTAAGCGCCGCGGCTCGGCATCCACGTTTCGATATCGTACTGCTTGTAGTTCTTGTACGAGAGATCGCCCGTGCAGACCGCAACGACCCGGTATGGCAGTTCCAGCAGCCGAAGCAGCTTCTCCGCATGTGCCAATATCCGCTCCAGCCATTGGTCCGCAAGCTCGGGGTCCGCCCGGCAGATGACGACCTGCTCCACTTTGGCGAATTGATGGACGCGATACAAGCCGTGAACATCCTTGCCCGCCTTGCCAACCTCGCTTCGGAAACACGGCGTCGCGGCCGCCAGCCGCATCGGTTCGGTCAGATCGAGCGTCTCTCCCGCATACATGGCTACCAGCGGCACCTCGGCCGTTCCCGCCAAGTAATGGCCGCCTTCTTCGAGCCGGTAAGCCTGATCAAGCCCCACCGGGAAAAATCCCGTCGCGTAAAACGCCTCTTCCTTCGCCATAACCGGTACGTCCAGCAGCGTAAAGCCTTCGTCGTCCAGCAGATCAAGCGCCATTTGTTGTACCGCCCGATGAAGCATGAGGCCAGGCCCTTTCAGCACATACTGACGGCTGCCGCCGACCTTGACGCCGCGCCGCAAATCGAGCAAATCCAGCTCCTCGCCGAGCTCGACATGGCTCTTGACCGGAAATTCCGCTGCCGTCGGCTCGCCCCAACGACGGATCTCCACATTATCCTCATCCGTGGTTCCGTCCGGCGTATCGGGCGAAATCCAATTCGGCACTTCAAGCAAACGCCGATCCCGCTCGTCCTCCAGCCTCTTCAGCTCCGCTTCATCTGCCGTCATCCGGTCCGTAAGCTTAGCGGCTGCCGCCTTCTCTTTCTCTGCCTCCGACTTACGGCCTTCGCGGATGAGCGAGGCGATGAGCGCCGAACGGGCATTGCGCTCCGCTCGCATCGCTTCTACCGCCGCCCTGCGCTGTCTGCAGCCCTCTTCAATCTCAAGCAGCTTCGCGATATCGCAATCAATCCCTCTGCGGTCTGCCGCCTCTTGTACCTCATTTGCCCGTTCTCGGATCATCCGAATGTCCAACATGCCGATCTCCGCCTTTCGTCAGATGGAATGCAAAAAAGCGCTCGTCATCCCCAATATGGGACGAGGAGCGCTTCTCTCGCGGTGCCACCCAACTTAGCCGGCAATAAGCGCCGACTCGCTTTGCTCCGTCTGTAACGGGACGGACCCGGATTACTTAGAGGACGGCAAGCAGCGGTCAGCAGCCGGCAATCCCGATCGCAACGCCTCCGAGTTGGATGCTCTTCATCGGCATGGTTAGCTGTGTAATTGTTAGAGGTGATTATAGCAAAGACGCATTTCCCCTGCAAGCCCTTCCCATCAAGCTTCCGATCCTGCCGCATATTCCCGGTATTCAAGCCGCAAGCTAACCGAATCAAACAGGAGAGGAGCGGTTCCATGGCCAAACACAAACCGGCCGTCGGCCGATGCGCGTTATGCAGGCGGGACGAGGTCGAGCTGACCGAGCATCACTTGACGCCCAAGGAGATGGGCGGCACGTTCATGGAAACGGCTTTGGTATGCCGTACGTGCCACCGGCAAATCCATGCGCTATACACGAACGAGGATCTCGTACGCATGGTCTTGACGACGATCGAGGCGCTCATGGCGGATGCCGCCGTAGCCGCTTACGTGAAGTACATTCGCAAGCAGCCGCCCGGCGTGCTGCCGAAAGTACGCAAATCGGCGCGCGTGAGGAACCGTTGACCGCCCCGACAAGCAAGCCGATGTTCAAGCGCGTTGGTCAATCAAAATCAAAAGACCGGAGAAACAGCCGTTCAGCCGTCGCTCCGGTCTATTGCAGCAGTTTACAGGTCGCGCATCGTCTCCCATTCCGTCGGCGACAGTCCCTCTTCCACCGCGAACTCGTAGTCCTCGATATCGTAGACCTGCACGGGAACCTCGGCTTCGATCAGCCGGTCCTGGAACTCGAACTGGTCGGACAGAAGCGGAATATCCAGCTTCATCGCCGTCAGCAGCAGCTCTGTCTCGATCGGATCGAAATATTCGCCGTACTGCGCGTTGTCGATCCCGTGCACGATCGTAAATTGAATCACGTCGTTCAGCAGCAGCGGGGAACTCTCCCGCCACGGCATTTGAAGCGCTCGCTCGATTTTTTTGCGATTCAGCGGGTCCTCGAAGAACCCGATCAATTCCGCGATTTTCTGCTTCACGTGTTTGTCTTCTTCGGGATCGTCCATAACCGGCTCCGGACTTTCCTTCATATCATACAATTCCAAAACCGTGGAATATGGCAAGACAAAATCGACCGGCCGGCTAGGCACGAGCAATTGTCCATATGTAGCCACCATGACGGCCTCAATAACAAAGCGGCGTCGCATTCTATCTCCCCCTTTACTATCGCCTGAAACCTTGCCTTTGAGGTAGGATCTGAACAAGATAATGGCAAGCGTGAATCTATTATACACTATTCGAACGCCTGTACACACCGTCAAAATGCGGAGCAACCCGCGGCAGTATGGTACAATAAGCAAGACAATGTTGCGAATTGGAGGCGTTCCGTCATGATGGAAGAGCAAGTCATTATTATCGGTGCAGGCCCGTGCGGCTTGGCCGCGGCTATCGAGCTGCAGGATGCCGGCATCGATGCGCTAATTATCGAGAAGCGCAATATCGTCCACTCGATCTCGCAGTACCCCACGTACATGCATTTCTTCAGCACGCCTGAGGTGCTCGAAATCGGCGGGATCCCGTTCACAACCGCAGGCGACAAGCCCTCAAGGCTCGAGGCGCTCAATTACTACCGAACCGTCGCGCGGCGCCGCCAAGTGCGGGTTCATGCCTATGAAGCCGTCCACGCGTTGGACAAGCTGCCGGAAGGCGGCTGGATCGTCAGAAGCACGGACCGTTCCAACACGGAGAAGACGTATCGCGCGCAGAGCATCGTCATCGCGACCGGCTATTTTGACCATCCGAACAAACTGGGCATCCCTGGCGAGGAACTGGACAAAGTAAGTCACTTCTTCCGGGAAGCGCATCCGTATACGGGCATGAAGGTAGCCATCATTGGCGGCAGCAATTCCGCCATCGACGCCGCGCTGGAGCTTGAGCGGGCCGGTGCCGAGGTAACCGTCGTCTACCGGGGCGACGCTTATTCCCCCAGCATCAAGCCTTGGGTGCGGCCGCTGTTCGAGAGCCTCGTCGCCAAAGGCAGAATCGCCATGCGATTTCGTTCGCGCGTCATCGAAATCGGCCCGCTTCATCTCGTCGTGGAGAGCGAAGGCCGCACTGAAACGCTGGAGAACGATTTCGTCCTCGCGCTGACCGGTTTTCATCCGGACCGCGGCTTCCTCGCCTCCGTCGGCGTCACGATGGAAGAAGAAGGTTATCCGACGTTCAATGACGCCACGATGGAGACGAATGTGCCGGGCATCTTTCTCGCCGGCGTTGTCGCCTCAAGACGCGAAGCGAACGAAATCTTCATCGAGACCGGACGCTTCCACGGACGCAAAATCGCAGCCTGCCTGCTAGCTGCCAAGCCTTGATCCTAAGCCGCCTATATGGCGGCTTTTGCTGTTACGGCACATTGGCGCTTGCTATTTCATCGCCTTGCGCAGCAGGCCGATCCGGCTTTTGTCGCTCGGGTAGCGCATCGCCAGATCGAAGCGCGTCGTCTGCTTCAGCACGCTTTTACGATGGGAGAACGTATCGAAGCTGAATTGGCCGTGATAGCTGCCCATGCCACTCTCCCCTACGCCGCCGAAAGGCAGGCTCGAGGTGCCCAAATGCATGAGCGTATCGTTGACGCAGCCCCCGCCGAAGGAGACGCGTGCCAGCACGTCCCGTTCGATCGTGCTATCTTCCGTAAAGAGATATAACGCGAGTGGCTTTGGCCGGTTGTTAATAACATTAATGACATCATCAATTCGATCATAGGTTAGAATCGGCAGGATCGGTCCGAAGATTTCGTCCTGCATAACCGGCTGATCCCACGTTACATTCTCTATTAAGGTCGGCTCGATTTTCAGCCTCTTCCGGTCAAAGCGGCCGCCGTGCGCGAAGTTGCCGCCTCCCTCCAAATAGCCGGTAAGCCGGTCGAAGTGCCTTTCATTGACGATTTTGCCGTAACGGTCCGATTCGATCGGATTGTCGCCGTAAAATGCGCGGATCGAGGACGATAGCGCTTCGACGAACTCCTCCCGGATTTCTTCATGCACCAGCACGTAATCCGGCGCCACGCACGTCTGACCGGCGTTCATAAGCTTACCGTAGGCGATCCGCTTCGCCGCCAGCTTCAGGTTGGCGTCGCGGTGCACGATACACGGGCTTTTGCCTCCCAGCTCCAGCGTCACCGGAATAAGCCGCTTCGCCGCCGCTTCCATAACCACTTTGCCGACGGCTACGCTGCCCGTGAAGAATATATAATCGAAGGACTGCGCGAGCAGCGCGCGGCTTGTCTCCGCATCCCCCTCGACCACCGCCGCGTAAGATGGATCGAATGCCGACTTGAATAGCTTCGCAAGCACGGCCGATACGTTCGGCGTCAGCTCGGAAGGCTTAACGATCACCGTGTTGCCCGCGGCGATTGCCCCGATCACCGGCGCGATCGCCAGCTGGAACGGATAATTCCATGGCGCGATGACGAGCACGGAGCCATATGGCTCGGGCATGATATAGCTCTTGGCTCCGAAGAACAGGAGCGGCGTCCGCACCTTCTTCGGCTTGGCCCATTTGCCCAACCGTTTGATCGCTTCGCTGATTTCCGTATATAACAAGCCGATCTCGGTCATGAACGCCTCGTCGGCCGCTTTGCCCAGATCCGCGTACAAGGCGTCCAGAATGTCCTGCTCGTATGTTTTGACTACGGCCTTGAGCCGGCCCAGCTGCTCCTTGCGGAACGCTAATGACAGTGTCTGCCCTTGCGCGAAATATTGCTTCTGCCTATCCAAGAGCGACGTAATCTCCGTATCTAGCTCAGGCAGATTCCCGTTTGCCGCATCGTTCATGCTATTCCCTCCCGCTTAGTCCCGTTGTTGCCTATATCTCCAAGTATACAACAAACCCCTGCTCCCCCCAAAAAACGAGGGTAAGCAAGGGTTCGCCGAATAGCTGGATTAGTCTTTCGCCCGCTGCAGTTCCCGCAGATCGCGCCATCGGACAGGCAGAATGCCTTCCTCCGCAATCGTGCGCCGAATGTCGGGATCCCGAAACAGCTCCATCTCCATTCCCCTCCTGAGCGGCTCGCCATGAAAAGCCAGCAGCTCGTCGGTCACGAGAGATGGATGAAGGATCACCTCCGACACGCCGGGATGCAAATTACGGAGGAGCGCGATCATCTGCGTTTTAAACGAATCGAAGGTCTCGCCCGGCGCCCCGCGAAACGGAAGACCGAGCAAATAATCCAGGACGACTACGCCCTTCTCATCGGCAAGCTTCGCCATCCGGCCTGCTTGGCTGGCTAGCTCAGGCGGCGCCACCTGACCGTCCTCGAGCAGCAGGTTCCGCGGCAGCCGGAACGGAAGACCGTACTCCGCGCACACGTCGAACACCTCCGCGATGAAGTGCCGCCCGGTCTGTATGCCGTACAAGCTGCCCATATGGTTATCCGCGTGCGTCAGCTCCACGCCAAGCGCCAGCGCCATCTCGATCTGAGCGACGAGTTCCTGGCGAACCTCAGCCGGATCGGCGAATCGCTCGAACGACTTGGCGTCTTTATGGAAATAGCCCTCGTCGGTGACGAGCGACTGCGTAGAGCCGCCTCTGTAGACTGGCCCCCATTTGTACGCGTCCCATTCGCTGGTGAACGTCAAATGAACGCCGACGTCCAAATGGCGATGCCTCGCGCTCCACAGCGCAGCTTCCCTGGCCCAGCCGCAAGGCGTCATAAGCGTGGCTGAAGATACGATCCCGTCCGACAACAATGATTGAATGCCCTGATTAACGGCGTGACACAACCCGAAATCGTCCGCATTGACGATGAGCAACCGGTCTTGAGGCCCGAATCCGAGCCGCTCAGCTGTAGACATTAGGATGGCTCCCTTCCAAGCGAGGATGTAGTGGGATCTCTTACGACCGATTATATGGCGGAAGTTTCAATTCATACCCTTATGCATTCGTGTCGGTAACGGACCACTACGAGGTCCATAGACGACGCCCGTCTTGGCGGCGTTCATGTCAACGTTTCGCGAAAAATCCGATTCAGCTCGAGCCGGTTGCGTTCGATCCATCCGCATACGAAGCTTGTCCGCTCGATCTGGCCCCGCCATACTTCGGGAACGTCAACGCCGTCCGCCAGCCTCCCGGCAAAATGGAGAAAGACGTCCATCATGCGCATCTGCATGAGCGCAGGCAGCATGTCCGCTTCCTCCGTGCCCAGCCGGACTCCTTCGCCGTAGCCCTCGCAGAACAGCCCGATGCGATTCAGCGCGGTACCTGCGTCCGGCCCAGGGAACTCGGCCAAGACGACCGCCAGCTCCATCGCGCGAACATCTACTGTCGCGAACTCGAAATCCAATAGCCCCACGATGCGATCGGCTGCCGCCACGCTGTTCGTGAACACGATATCGCCATGTATCCACTGATGCGGCAGCTTCGCTGCACGGTTGGCAGCCAGCCGCAATTCGGCCCGCAAGCGAACCATTGCCTCGACCTGCTCGGACTCCGCATCAGGAAGACGAAGCGTGTGCGCGAGCTCGGCGAGTCGTTCGTTCGTCATGGCCCGGTGCGTCTCCTCGAACCGATAGTATGCGTCGTATAACGGCTTCACGTCGATCTGCGCGGCAGCCAATCGGCTCGACAGCTTGCTGGCAGCCTCGCCCAGTCCGCGAATGTGCGCCGGGTTATCCGGGCTTGGCCGACGTCCTTCGATATACCGGTATAATGCGGCTAATTTCCCTTCGGGACCTTGCGTTACCGTGCTGCCCCCTTGGTTACGAACCGGCTCAGGCACCCGGATGTCCATATCCTGCCCAATCAAGGCGAGCAGCACGGCATGTTCGACCCGGACGATCGCTTCGTCGCGATGATTGTCGTACACCCGCAGTACATAACGCTCGTCGCCAGCGTAAATCATGCGCGTCGTGTTGTTCATGCCGCTTTCTTCCCGTTCCGCGCGCCAAGGGGACGACCAGTCGTATGCATCTAAAAAAGCGGCGAATTCGCCGCCTATCGTTCCGTTCATGCTGCCTCCGTATATCGTTATTTAATAACATGAATAATTAAGCCCGTATAAGCAACACACTGTATGCCCTCATCGAAAGGATGCATGATCGACTCCGCTGCCCTGCCAGCCAAGCCGGCCATGTCTACGATTCGCTCGGTCAGCGAAGCCGCGGACTCCTCGTTTACGAGCGGCCATCAGCTGCGTTCAATTTCGCCAGGCGGCTGCTCAGCGTCTCGCGCCAGCTTGCGGACAGCGCCGCCACGTTCAGCACCTGAGCGATTCCCGCCGCGTCTTTCTTGTCCGTATGCATGACACGATTCGCTTCCTGCAAAGTAATGCCCGCCGAATCGCGCCGCTCCAGCATGAATGTATCGCCCGATCCAACCTCTCCTTCTTCCAGCACCCGGAAATAAAAGCCCGTGTAGCCCGTCTCCTGCACATGCACCGGCAGCTCCGGCAATCCATGCTTCAAGCCTAGCTTAAAGCACGGCTGTCTTGGCTGGCTCACCTGAACGAGCGCCGAGCCGATGCGCACGACGTCGCCGATGCACAGCTGTTCTTCCGTTAGTCCCTCAGCCGTGAAATTCTCGCCGAACGCCCCTGGCAGAACAGGCCTGCCCCATGCGGACTCCCAATACGGAAAGTGTTCGAGCGAATACACGCACACCGCTTTATCCTCGCCGCCATGGTGGACCAAATCGCCTTGTCCGTCGCCGTGCAGACCGTTCTTGGTCAAGAAGAGCCGCTCGGATGCGGGCTCCTTGTTAATGCCTGTTTGAATCTCTTTGCTGCCATGCATCACGGCAACCGGCAGCGCGACGTTCAGCGACACCAGCTTGCCCAACTGCTCACCCATATCCATCCACTCTCCCGCTTCTCAATATCGTCATTATAGTCTGCCCCGGAAAGAGTTGGCAATCCTGCGTCAGTCCTCCAGGTAACGATGCTGCATAGTCCTGACAACTCCTTATTGGGCAAAGTGGGTCAGCGCATTGAGTCTCACAGCATACGTAATCACACTCGCAGTCGTTTTCGCAGTCATTTTTGCATTCGTTTTCGAATCAGTTTTCGCATTCGTCTTCGCATCCGTTTTCACACTCGCTTGCGCCACTCGCGCCTTTTCGTCATAACCTCGGTTTTCTCGATGCCTTCATGTCGAAACGCCGCCGCTCTTGTTGCTTCCTGCGCTTCCCCGGGAAATGATGCTTCATTTCCCGGATTATTGCGGAAATTTTCTCTCAATTCGAACAAACAGCTCGCGGCGGTATTTCGATTCATCGTCTGCTATCCCTAGAGGTTCCAAAGCCGACTTGTCTGCTCCCGTATACGATGAGCAAGATTAGCAATAAGGCAGTTCCAATCGCTATCCAACCGACTGGCGTGACCAACATCGCCGAGCTGCCTATACAGGTTACGGCCCAACCGACTGTCAGCCACTCTATCCATGGCTCCAATCTCCCCAGTCCCCACGGCCCGATCGCGATCGTCCGTCCAGCGAGTCGCGCGGCGCATCTGCCACCAGCCACGATTACCAAGGCGGCATGCAGCAGCATAATGGCCAACAGGAGCGGCTGGAACGGCAGCGTGACCGCTGCGTTGCGACCGTACACCAGCAGCACCACCGCGCTAATCACGGCGCAGACTGTCACGAATGCGGCATGCGCGCGTAGCGGTACTCGGCGATGTCTGGAGACAATCCGGAACCAATCGGACATCGGAACGCCGCGATCCTGCGCCATCGCGTACCACATTCGCGCCATGCCCGTCAGACTACCCGCGCCGGAGAACCATGTGAATAGAAACACCAATACGGCGACAGAAGGAGTCAACCATGCGTAACCGTCCCCCAATATGGCGCGAATGCCTTCGAGAAGCCCGCCGGCGTCAGGTGAAAAAGGTATTTGCACGAGGAGGAAAGCGAAGAACAAGTAGCCAAAGATAATGGCGTACACGGTAGACAAAAAGATCGCCCAAGGCGTGTTTAGGCGCGAATCCTCCGTCTCTTCCGCCATCCCCCCTGCCCTCTCGCTCCCGATCAGTCCCCGGTACAGCAGCAGCAGGCCGAGCATCGTCGAAGTCGCATTCGGGCCGGCGGCTTGCACGTCCACCGGGTGGTGCTGCCCATAGATCATTTGCACCGGCCAATAACCCGCTCCTGCCGCATAAGCCAGCCCCATGATCATGATGAGTATCGCCGCGATCTCCATCCAGGCTGCAGCGGCGTATAGACGGCCGAGCCGGGCTGGACTGCGCACACTTGTCCAGAATTGCGCGGCGAACAACACCGTTAACAGCGCATAATGGCCAGCAGGAGTCGCGTTATAACCGAATGCTTCCGATAATGTCGAATGCAGCCAAGATGCCGCTAGTACGTTCGTTACCGCATACAAGACGGCTTGCCCCGCGCAATGGAATCCCCCTGCCAGCAAACCCCGCCGCCGCCCCGACGTAGCCAATACCCAGTGGTATACGCCGCCGTTCGAAGGTACCCCAGCCGCAGACGACGCGTACACGCAAGACGCTAGCATGGCGAACAAGCCGATCACCGGCCAGCCAATTCCGAGTGCGGCAGGTCCTCCGTGCCCGATCGCAGGCAAGAGCAGCCAGCAAGCACAGCTAATTAGCCCCATCCCGGAGAACGAGAAGCCGAAGACCGAGAAGCCGCTCATGCGCCGGATCGGCTGCTGAGTATGTCCCGATCTGTTCTGGTCATGCCTGTCCGCTATGAAACTGACGCGTGCCGAATTGTCATGCGCCGATTGGTGGTGAAACGAGCCCGCGGCATGCCTATGAGCCAGATAGCCAAGCAGCAATGCCGACGCGCACACGAACAGAAATAGCGATGAACCGACGATTACGGCCAACATGACGAGGCACCCCCTATTTGACTGTATGTCGCATAGGGCTCCCCAAGCACAAAAAAGCTTCGCCGGTCTTATGACCAGCGAAGCAGGGCGAACATCGTTCCGGCGGCGAACGAGAAGACGAGCACATGCATGGCGAATCGCTTCCACTTGCTTCTTGCCGGCTGCCGCCATAACGCATAGATGTTGACGATGACAACCGCAAGCACATAAACAAGTGCGATTACGATGCCGCGCAGTTTCTCCGCATCCGTGGACGGCGTCATGAATCCATAGATCAACATCGTCGCCCCTACCGCCACGTAGGGAAACAGCAGCCCTAAAATGAAATGCGCAATCGCGCCTATCCACAGCCTGGCCATGTTTACGCGCCTCCTTTACCCGTTCAGCCGGGCCATCACGCTTTGTTTGACATCATCGATCTCGAATGGTTTGGTGAAGAAGGCCGTGACGCCCAATTTGCGGGCCGCATCGATTTTCAGCGGATCGCCGTAGGCCGTGATCATGGCCACATGGACGGTGCGGTTATAGGCGCGAATGGCGGTCAACACCTCGATCCCGTCCATGTCCGGCATTTTGAGATCAAGCAAAATGTAGTCGACCCGCTTCTGCTTCAGGGTCTCGATGGCAGGCTTGCCGTGAGAGAATTCGAACACGCGCAGCCCTTCCAGTTCGAACACTTCGCGCAGCAGCATGCGAATCGCGGTCTGATCGTCGACGATCATCACCGTGGGCGGACCGGACTCCTCCAAGGCTGGCGTCGGATCCAGCGGCGCGTTCTCCACGCTCGTTCCCGTAACGCCTGGCCGTGAAGCGAAATTCGGACCGCTTCGTTCGCTCTCGTTACTTAATGGCGTTAACTTATCCTGCTCCACGGCAAGCCGGCTGCCTCGGTTTCTAGCGGCTCCCCGCCATAGGAGAAGCGCTGCAAGGATGATGAATAGAATGATAACGGCGTATATCATGGATGTGCTTCTCCTTCTTGCTGGCGCAGCCGGCGACTCACATTCTACCGGCGTACTTGGAATGGATTGGGCATTGAACCGCGAACCGCTGTCCTTTAATCGTTCACGATCATCGGGGCAAGCGGTCCGCTGGGACTTACGATATCCGCAAGCTCGAACACCGAGATTGGGAAGTAAGGGAACCCGAACGCATAAGGCGCCAGCTCGTACAAGTCAAAATAGACGACCAATGCGCGGTCCGCCACATAGAAAGACTGATTCGGCGCAATACTCTCAAATTCGCCTAAAGTGGCAATCTGTCTCTCCTTAATCTGCGCTTTAATGAGGTCGGACAATCGTTTCACGTAGGGGCTGCCCGGCTTGAATAGTTCCGCAAGCGAGTAACGCTTGCCTGTTGCGATTTGGAACGTCAGCGATTTCTGCAGCGTCAGTCCGTGAGCGCCGCCCGTATACGCGTAATTGAAGAGCGATAGACTGAGAATGCTTTTCTCGTTCGTCTTCAATTCGAAATACCCCTGCATCTCGGCGCGTGGATCGTCTAATGAACCTTGATCCGCCGCGAGCTCACGCACCTGCTGGCGAATGTCGGCGTTGATCGCGTTGCGCGCAGCCGCGTTCTGAACGCCGCTAACGACCGGAATCCATAATTCCGCTTTGGTGAACGTAATTCGGGATGCTTGCACATGAACCGGAAATTGAAAGGCCATCCTGCATGACACCTGCCTGCTCGTAATGAAATACCTCCCATTATATGCAGGTCGTATGCCATTGGTTATCCGCCTAATTCCCGGTAATACTACAACAGCATTTTTTCGCGCGCGGTCATGCGTCTTCCCTTGATATCCACAACGAGCTTGCCGCCGTTCAGACCCAGGATCCGGTCGGCGAATCGCTCCGCCCAATCGCCTTGCGACAGGACGGCCACGACGGTGATGCCCTGCGTCGCGCACATCCGCTTCAGATCGCTCAGCACGTGTTCAGCCGTATGCGGATCCAGACCCGACACCGGTTCGTCGACCAGCAGCGCCTTCGCGCCGTGCACCAGCGCCCTGGCGATCGCGATGCGCTGCTTCTCGCCGCCGCTTAACTTGTCCCCCTTCTGGTGCGCCTTGTCCAGCAGGCCCATCTTCTCGATCATGTCCATCGCGCCCATATAGTCGTCGTTGCGGATCATGCCTGTCACCCTGCGCCAGATCGGCGTCTGATGCGTCGCGCCGATGAGCACGTTTTTGAGCGCCGTTTTGTTCGGGAGCAGCTCTGGCTTTTCCTCCAGATATGCCATTTCGCGCCGTACTTTCATCTTGCCGGACAGCCCTTTTTTGAAAATGGAAACGCCATCAACTTCGTAATCGCCATAGCTCCACGGCTCGCGCAGCGCCAGACAGCGCAGCAGCATCGATTTCCCGCTTCCGCTTGCGCCTTTGATCGCCACGAACTCTCCTGCGCCAATCTCGAAACTTATATCCGATAAAATGTTCACTTTGCCGGGTAGCTGCTTCGACAATTTCGTTACTCTGATCATGCCCGGTGCGCTCCTTTGCCTACAGTTCTTGCCATCTATCATTCTAGTTTAAATTATTCAAAAAATAGTTTCCATCCGAACAAATGTTTGGTATAATCAAAACAAGAACAAACGTTCCCTCTACCATTCCGAAGGAGTTGATCACCTTGCAACGTTGTGAAAACTATCGTTTTATTGAAACCCGTCGTCCATTCCGGGATTTGACGTTTAAATTTTATGCGGACGGCTCGCTTACGATAATTGACAATGAGGCGGAATCGGTCGTCTCTCCCCGGGATTTAAGAGGCGAGAGCTATGACTTTTACGTCCGCCGCCGGCTGGCTTTTATACGGAAGAATTTGACGGAGAAAATTCAGAAATATGCTTAATCCCGTTAAACAATAGCGCGCGTCACCGGCACGAAGCCATGGTGACGCGCGTTTGTTTGTGCTTATCATTGGTATGCGGATGTGGTCTGCTTCCTGTCGATTGCTCGGTGGGACAGACGCTCACGACATCATCGCCGGACGCTTGGACGGATGCTCGCATAGGACGCATACCGGGTGCTGCCATGTTCTTCAAACAACTGAATTAAGGAAGCTGCTTGTTGATTCCGTTCAGGCTGGCGGGGCGGTTCGCGAGTTTATCCAGATTCGGCGTACGCGAACGAACACGAAACTTGGACTCGTTGTTCTGGTTGTCTTTTTTCTCCGCTTTGTTATAAGGCATGGCTTTAGCTCACCTCCGCTTACATTATTTGTTTCGGCTGCGTCGATTATTCGGTTTGACGAGGGCTATGCGGGTGCGGTAGATTGAGAAGACGACGGAATCATTTGAAGAAGGAGCTTTTACTATGACCAAGCAGAAGATTCTGTTTGATTTGGACGACACGCTCATCTATTGCAACAAGTACTTTTATCACGTCATCGACCAATTCGTCGATGCCATGACGAAGTGGTTCGGCGGCTATGGGCTGACCGAGACGGTCATTCGAGAGAAACAAACGGAGATCGATCTGGCCGGCGTCCATGCGGAAGGCTTCAAGAGCGATCATTTTCCGGAATCGTTCATCGGGACGTACCGATACTTCGCTTCGTTCTATGGACGCGCATGCTCGGCCGTGGAAGAGGATTTCCTCTGGAAGCTGGGCAGAAGCGTATACGATCATCAAGTCGAGCCGTACCCGCATATGGAGGAGACGTTGGACGCGCTCGCATCCAGCGGGCATGAGCTTCACCTGTATACGGGGGGAGAGCTCCTCATCCAGGAACGCAAAATCAAAGCGATGCAGCTGGAACGGTATTTTGACCAGCGGATCTACGTTCGCTCCCGCAAAAATATCGAAGCGATGGAAGACATTCTGGCGACAGGCGGCTTCGACCGTTCCTCGACCTGGATGATCGGCAACTCCATTCGCACCGACATCGTGCCCGCGCTGACCGCAGGGATTCATGCCATTCATATGAAGACCGATATGGAGTGGGTCTTTAATGTCGTCGGGATCGAAGTCGCACCGAAAGGCGCATTCTTCACGCTGCAAGCATTGAAGGAAGTACCGGATACGATTCACGGTTATTTGGGGCGCACATAACGGCAGATGATGCCGTCTTCATCAGAGCCCCTCTGGCGGAACGAGCATGGACGCGAACTACGCGCCTGCCGCTTGCCGGAGGGGTTTTGTTCGTTTTGATGCGGTTCTTATTCAATTCTAGGCGAAGCACGCGCTATGCCGAGCCATCCATCCTCTCCTAACTCCCCCCTTACGGCTGGTCAACGAGAAGCCATTCAGACCGACGCCCGCTAACCGCAAAGCCATGTTTCGCGCACGACAAGCACAAAAAAACGTGCCTCTCGATAGGATTGGTTCCTAACGAGCGAGCACGTTCTTCGTAACTACATGTCGTTTATTCCCGGAACTCGACCGTGCCGACGGTCGGATCCGTCAGCACCAGCTTGCCGGCCACCGAGCTGCCGTCCAGTTGCTTGATCGTCATTTTGCGCGTCTGGCCGCTGGTCGCGAGCGACTTGGCCATCGCGGCCGATACGGCTTTCCCCCGCTGATCCTTCCAAATGACGAATGAGCAGCCTTCTTTGAACCGGATGCAGCCAAAGCCGCGTTTGCCTTCAATCAGCTTGCCGCCGCAGCCGGGACGCGGACAGTCGGCAATCCACTCCGGTGCGCCGGCTGGCTTCGGCTCTCTCGCCGCAACGGCTGTCGCTGTTCGGGCACGGCTCTTCGCCGCGCCAGTTTCTGCGGTAGCTTCCGAGGCAGCCGTCGATCGTACGGTACGGGAAGCACGCGAAGTACCGGAAGCTGCGGATGCGCCAGTCGAAGTGCCGGTTTTGCTTCCGCGCGCGCTGGAACGACCTTTCGCCGCAGCACCGTTCTTCGCCGACCGAACGCCTTTCCCCTCATCTTCTCCGAAGATGGAGGCTTGCGCCTGCGGCTGCTGCTTCACCTTCCCCACGATCATCTCGGCGAATTGCTTCACCTTCTGCATGAACTGCTCGTCAGATGCCTCGCCTCTCGAAATTTGGTGAAGCCGCTGCTCCCAGCGCCCGGTCATCTCCGGAGAAGCGAGCAGCTCGACGCCCGCGCCGCGAATCAGTTCGATCGCCGCACAGCCCTTAGTCGTAATGTCCAGCCGCTTGCCCGCCGGCTGGATGTATCCGACCTGCTTCAGCCGCTCGATCGTCGCCGCCCGGGTTGCTGGCGTGCCGAGTCCGGTCTGCTTCATCGCTTCGCGCAGCTCGTCGTCCTCGATCGATTTGCCCGCGCTCTCCATCGCTTTCAGTAGCGTGCCTTCCGTATACGGCTTAGGCGGCTGTGTCGCTTTCTCGATCCCCGTGGCATCCTTGCAGCGGACCGCTTCGTCCGGGTTGACCGAGAACGGCCGATCGGTCACCATCAGCTCGTCGTCTTGTTCCTCCTGCTGTTCGTCGCCTTTCTTCTTGCGGCCCTTCGCTTTCGGGGCATCCGCACCTTCGTTCCCGAGCACGACACGCCACCCCGGCTCCAGCTGCTCTTTCGCTTTGGTACGGAACTGCTCGCCCTCCACCTCCGTAATCACCTCGTGATGATTGTAGCGAGCAGGCGGATAATAGTGCGAGAGAAACCGGCGAACGATCATATCGTATATGTTCTGCTCTTCGGAACTTAGGGTACCTGGCTTCTTCGGCGTAGGCAGTATCGCATGGTGGTCTTCAACCTTCGCCGGATTGCACACCGCCTTATTCCCTTTGTGCACGCGGCTGCGATCCGCGCCATTGGCCAACTGACCGTATGTCGAAGTTTGCTTCAACATATTCAGCACGTTGCCCATGACCGGAATATTCTCTTCCGTCACATAGTTCGAGCTGGTACGCGGATACGTGATGACTTTATGTTTCTCGTATAACGCCTGGGCGATGTCGAGCGTCTTCTTGGCTGGGTAACCGAATCGGCCGTTCGCTTCCCGCTGCAGCAGCGTCAGGTCGTACAGCCGGAACGGGTATTCCTTGGACTCCGTCTTCTCATAGCTGATTATCCGGCCCGGCTTCCCCTTCACCTTGGCGGCTAGCGCATCGGCTTTCTCCTTCTCGACGATCCGATCGCCCTGCCAAATGCCCTTATAGCTAAAATCCGCCTGCACGAACACGCCCTGCACGATAAAATACGTCTCGCTGTTAAACGCCGTGATTTCCTTATGACGGTCGTACAGCAGCGCCAGTACAGGCGTCTGTACGCGTCCGACCGACAGCAGCGTCTTGTGCTTGATCGTGAACGCGCGCGAAGCGTTCATCCCGACGAGCCAATCCGCTTCACTGCGGGCACGAGCCGCGCGGGTGAGCGAATCGTATTCGGCATCGCTGCGCAGACCATCGAAGCCCTTGCGAATCGTCTCCGGCGTCAGATCGGATATCCATAACCGGTCGACCGGCTGCGACAGCTTCAAATATTGCTTGATCAAATGGAAAATAAGCTGTCCCTCTCGCCCGGCATCGCAGGCGTTGACCAGCTTATTGCAGCGTTTGGCAAGCTCCCCGATCGTCTTCAACTGGTCCGTTGTCCGCGGATTCGGCCACAGCTTGAACCGCTCCGGGATGATCGGCAGATCAGCCGCATTCCAACGCTTATATTTCTCGTCATAACGATCGGGCTCCGCCAAGCTGACGAGATGCCCGATCGCCCACGTAATAATATGATGCTCGCCTTCGAGATAAGTGCGTTTATTTTGCGCTTTCGGCTCCAGCACGGCGGCAATCGTCCGTCCCATGTCCGGCTTCTCTGCGATAATTAACGTTTTCAATGAATCGCCTCTCTATTCCGACTCGCTATCCTCTACGTAGCGCTTCATTGCCCCAAAAATGCTCGAAACTCCCTTGGCCCAGTTCGGATCTTCAGCATATTTGCGGTTCACCCACTTTATAGCATCTGTACCCTCTGGCCGATCCTTGCTCCACTTGTTGACCGTCTTGGAAGCGATTCTCGCCGAATCTTCCAGCGTCGTGTTGTATTCCTCATAGCTGTGAAAAACATTGAACGGATTATTGATCATTTTCTTCGCGAGTTTATGAGACCTTGGCACAAAAGCCTGCTCCTGACCGGTAATCGCAAACAGGAGCAGCGGGTGTATATCAAATTCTTCGGCCGCCTTTAAAATGATATCCCGGTACTCCGCTTCCGCCAATAGGGAATTCTTCGCTTCCAAATACGCGGTCAGACGATCGACATCGACAGCTGCATAACGAAGCTCATTAGGCAGCTCGTTCAGGCGCGTCTGCGGCACCGGTGCGGGCTGGGGCAATGCGGGACGCAGCGCGACCGGCGGCTGCAGCTCCTGAGGCAGCATGGGCGCCAACCTGATCCATCCATAAATAAAAGATGCAGCTAGGACAATCGCGCACAGCAGCGCATACAACCGAGGCCGCTCTTGAAGCGACCAAGGCTTGTCCGGATAGATGCGCTTCCCAGAAGTGGGCGCAGCATCAAGTCCTTCTCCGGCCATCGCATCCTGCGCCGCTCTTTCCTCCCATAGCGCGGTTTCTACTTCGAGCAAGCGCCATTGCTCAGGCTGCAGTTCTGCTCCGTCCTGTGTAAGTGACAGCTGTGCCTTAGCCTGCCTGATGTACTGACTGAACCGCTGCGGATCGAGCGTCCGCTGAAGCCGAGATTCCGCCCACGCTCGAAGAATGTCCACCCACTCGCTCGCCGTATCATCGCGCCGTAAACAGGCGGCAAACACGTGCTCGGCGCCGACGGGAATTTGCTGGCGAGTAACCACCTCGTCTAACAGCTGTCCCGTCAGGATTAACCGCTCCTCTTCTGCGTAGGCAGGAAGCTGCTTCATGACGATTCGCTGCATGGCGTCGGTGACAATCTCGGCATGCCGCTCGCTTGGCAGGCCGGCATACTTACGCGTGACATAGTGCTGAATGTTTCGAACATCGGCCGGCGTCAAAAAGACGGCGCTTTCACTCCGCATCGATCATTCCCCCGGACAAGTTGTTGGTATGCTTATTTTACCACAACTTTCCTTACTGAGGGGTAGCTATTGCGAGGATTTTCGCTTGAATTTCGGACGAAAGCACATAGTTTCGAATCTGTTCCTTCTCGCCCGCGGTGAATTGAAAATCGCAATCGCACCCCGCGTCCTGCGGCACAATTTGGGCAATGACACCGCTATGCGTGCAGATAACTAGCGCTGTCAGCTCCGTGATCGACTGATGTACTTGAGACTCGTCTTCCACGTCGATTCTGAGCTCGATATCGATCCACTGTTCGTCCCTTCTTTCGATCGTCGGGTATAACCCGGTCATTCGCATTTCGCGGATATCGTCGGAATCGTATTGAATCATAGGTCAGATCTCCTTTAATGAAGAAACAAAAAGCGCCCAAAGGCGCTCCTTGCGTGCATCTTATATTCTATTATAGCCGTTATCGCCGCTTATGGCAGCATCGTCGTTCCCATTAGGTAGCGGTCAACCTCGCGAGCGGCTTCGCGACCTTCGTTGATTGCCCATACGACCAAGCTTTGGCCGCGGCGCATGTCGCCTGCCGCGAACACTTTGTCCACGCTCGTGCGATAGTCGCCGTACTTCGCTTTGATGTTCGAACGGCGGTCTTGCTCTAAGCTCAACTGGCTGATGATCGTATTCTCCGGTCCTTCGAAACCGACTGCGATGAATACGAGATCTGCCGGCCAAACGCGCTCCGTGCCCGGAATTTCCGTATAGATCCGGCGTCCGGTCTCATCGACCGTACGTTGGATTTGCACGGTGTGCAGCTCTTTCACGTTACCATTCTCGTCGCCGACGAATTTCTTCGTCAGCACGGAGAATTGACGCGGATCTTCGCCATACAGCGCGCGCGCTTCTTCATGCGCATAATCGAGCGTGTAGACGTTCGGGAATTGCGGCCAAGGGTTCTTCTCTTGATCGCGTTCCAGCGGTGCTTTCGCGTGCGTACCGAACTGCGTCACCGATTTGCAGCCGTGGCGCAGTGCCGTCGCAACGCAGTCCGTACCCGTGTCGCCGCCGCCGATGACGATAACGTCCTTGTCTTGAGCCGAGATGTAGTTGCCATCTTCGAGGTTCGAATCCAGGTAGCTCTTGATCGTGCCGTTCAGGTAATCCATCGCCAGATGAATGCCCTTCAGCTCGCGGCCTTCGATATCCACCTCACGCGCTTTCGTCGCGCCGCCGCACAGGACGACCGCGTCGAAATCCGATACGAGCTGGTCAGCCGAGATGTCTTTGCCGATCTCCGTGTTCGTCGTGAACGTGATGCCTTCCGCTTCAAGCAGGTCTACACGGCGCTGTACGATTTTCTTGTCCAGCTTCATCGTCGGGATGCCGTACGTGAGCAGGCCGCCGATGCGGTCCGCGCGCTCGTATACCGTTACCGTGTGTCCAGCCTTGTTCAGCTGTGCCGCGCAAGCAAGGCCTGCAGGGCCGGAGCCGACGACGGCAACGCGCTTACCTGTGCGCATGAGCGGAGGCTGCGGTACGACCCAGCCTTCTTCGAAGCCTTTGTCGATAATCGATTGCTCGATCGTCTTGATCGTGACAGGGTCGCCGATCAAGCCTACCGTACAGGAGCCTTCGCACGGAGCCGGACAAACGCGCCCCGTGAATTCAGGGAAATTATTCGTTTTATGCAAACGGTCAAGCGCTTCGCGCCACAAACCGCGGTAGATTAAGTTATTCCATTCCGGAATGAGGTTGTTGACCGGGCAGCCGGATGTGCCGCCAGGCAGTTCAATGCCGGTGTGGCAGTATGGCGTGCCGCAATCCATACAACGGGCGCCCTGCGTACGAAGCTGATCGCTGCTGAAGTGCTTGTGGAACTCGTCCCAATCCTTTATTCTCTCTAGCGGACTGCGGTCAGCGGGCAGCTCGCGCTTGTAGTCCATAAATCCTGTTGGTGTAGACATGATCGCTTATCCTCCATCCTTTTTCCCGTTACCCTGGTACAGCAATTCTCTATCAAACTATATCGGGATTCTAGCTTTTATTCAAGATCAATCTTTCGTACCCGGGCCAAAACCATTTACAATATCGTAGCAATTGCACCTAGCGCTGTTAAATGGATTATCCGTATAATCATTTGCACTTTAACGCATATAAGCGTCACAATCATAAAGCTCTTCACTAGCTAATGAGAGGCCATTCTATCATACGTCAGGATGCAGAAATCGTACGCGTTCTTCTCGTCTGCCGAGCGGCAATCCCGCGACGAAACCTTCCATTCGTGCTCGGATAGCGCAGGAAAAAAAGCATCAGCCTCAAAATCGGCCTCCACTTCGGTGAGCACGATCGTATGCGTGAACGGCAAAAGCTGTGCATAAATATTCGCACCGCCGATGACCATGAGATCCTCGCCATACACCCCGTTGTTATAGTTCCTAAGCGCCTCTTCCACAGAACGGACAAGTTCGCAGCCCTCAGGGGCCTGCGCCATCTCCCGGCTCAACACGACATTGCGCCGATTCGGCAGCGGCCTGCCCAGCGACTCGAACGTCTTGCGGCCCATCAGAACGGTTTTGCCCATTGTCGTTTGTTTAAAATGCGCCATCTCGGACGGCAACCGCCATAGAAGCTTGTTGTCTAATCCGATTGCCCGGTTGCGGGCCATTGCGGCGATTTGAATGACAGCCATTCGCACAGCCCCTTTCTTCATTATAATGGCGACATTCACGCGCTTCGTCGGATGATGCTTCCGACCATCTTTCAACAACGATGCGCGGCTGCCACCCGACTAGCGCCCCGGCATCGGTTCCGACATAATGCTCCGATGCTACCACGCTCATAACCGAACATTCCGGATGTACAACCAGAGAATATTCGTGTGATTGCTCAAGATTCAATATCGACTTCCAACTCGTCTTATCGCAGTCTGCAGAACGTATTCCCTTCTCGAGAAACCTTGATAAGTCCAAAACTCCTTCACAAACGGGCATAAAACCGGGATACTGGCCCAAATCAGACCTGCTTCATCCTATTCAATACGAGAACAGCTTACAATCATCCAGAAAAACACGATAATTAAAGCCGTGCTGAACACGTAACACCAAGCGTTATATCCTCCATCATACCATTTCCCGTGTCATTTGTCGTTTCCTTTTGAGCGAATATTCGACAAAATTTCACGAAAAACCGAACGAACCTGTTATTGTCACTTGCTACAAATTAACTATTCGGCGTCTAACCCTAATGTAAGCGATTGCTTTGGCACAACAAAAGAGTCGCTCCATCCTTCTCAGGATGAAACGACTCTGAAGATTCTAAGCGTATGCGATTACTTCTTAGGCGCCAGCGTGTGGATCGGGTGACCCATCGCCAGTTCAGCCGTATCCATCGTGATCTCGCCAAGCGTTGGATGCGCATGGATTGTGAGGGCGATGTCTTCGATCGTTGCGCCCATCTCGATCGCAAGGCCAAGCTCCGCGATCATGTTGGATGCTTCGACGCCCGCGATTTGCGCGCCGAGCACAAGGCCCGTGTCTGCGTCATGAACGAGCTTCATGAAGCCGTCTGCGCCGCCCAGTGTTACAGCACGGCCATTGCCGCCGAACGGGAACTTGCTGGATTTCGCGTTGTAGCCTTTTTCTTTCGCTTCTTTCTCGGTGTAACCAACCGCCGCGCACTCCGGATCGGAGAATGCAACAGCCGGGATACATTTGTAGTCCACTTTGGACGGCAGTCCCGAGATGGCTTCCGCTGCGACTTTCGCTTCGTAGGACGCTTTGTGCGCGAGCGCAGCGCCAGGTACGATATCGCCGATTGCATAGATGTGCGGGATCGATGTGCGGCATTGGTCGTCGACTTCGATCAGACCGCGATCCGTCATTTTGACATTGATCAGGTCCAGGCCAAGCTCGCCGTCCGTGTTCGGACGACGGCCAACCGTAACGAGCAGGTAGTCTGCGGTGACGGATTTCGTCTCGCCGTTCACTTCGTAGGTTACCGTGACGTCTTTGTCGGTTTGCTCAGCGGATTTCGCAAGCGCGCCGTTGACGATGTCGACTTTGTTTTGTTTCAAGTGTTTCACGACCAAGGAGCTCATGTCCTTGTCGAAGCCCGGCATGATCGTGTCCGCGCCTTCGAGGATCGTGATTTCCGTGCCGAACTTGGAGTACATTTGGCCAAGCTCGATGCCGATGTAGCCGCCGCCGATAACGACCATGCTCTTCGGCACTTCGTTCAGGGACAGCGCTTCTGTCGAGGACAGGATGCGGCCGCCGAACGGGAACGGCTTCAGCTCGATCGGACGGGAGCCCGTCGCGATGATGCAGTTCTTGAAGCGGTAGCGAGGCGCTTCCTGCTCGTTGAACAGACGCGCTTCGTTCTCGTTGATGAACATGGCTTCGCCTTGGAACATTTGAACTTTGTTCGCTTTCAGAAGCATCTCGACGCCGCTCGTCATTTTGTTGACGACGGAGTTTTTGTAATCCTGTACTTTCGTGAAGTCGACCGACACGTTCTCCACGGAAAGACCGAATTGGTCCGCGTGCTTCATATGCTCATAGTGGTGAGCGGAATTGATAAGCGCTTTGGACGGAATGCAGCCGACGTTCAAACATACGCCGCCCCATTTGCCTTTGTCGACGATCATGACTTTCTGGCCGAGCTGAGCTGCGCGGATCGCCGCGACGTAACCGCCTGGGCCAGCGCCGATGATTAGTGTATCGATATCGAGTGAAGCGTCTCCTACTACCATGGTTATACCTCCATTACGAGCAGTTGCGGGTCAGCCAGCAGCTGCTTGATGTAGTTCATAAAGTTTTGAGCCGTTGCGCCGTCGATTAGACGGTGGTCGAAGCTAAGCGAGAGTGCCATGACAGGTGCTGCTACGATCTGGCCGTTCTTCACGACAGCCTTCTCGGAGATGCGGCCCGTACCCAAAATTGCTACCTCTGGGAAGTTGATTACCGGTGTAAAGAACATACCGCCTGCGGAACCGATGTTCGTGATGGAGATCGTGCTGCCTTTCATCTCGGCAGGCGTCAGCTTGCCGTCGCGGCCGCGCGTCGCCAGATCGCGAATTGCGTCAGCAACCATCCATACGTTCTTACGGTCCGCGTCATGGATAACAGGCACGATCAAGCCATTGTCCGTATCCGTAGCAATACCAATGTTGTAGTACTTCTTGTACACGATCTCTTGGCTTTGCTCGTCGAGCATCGCGTTCATGATCGGGAATTGACGGCATGCCGCCACAAGCGCCTTCACGATGAATGGCAGATAGGTCAGCTTGACGCCTTTCTTCTCCGCCATCGGCTTCGCTTTCGTGCGCAGCGCGACGAGCTCGGTAACGTCCACTTCGTCCATGATCGTAACATGCGGAGCCGTGTAGACCGATTTGGACATGGCATTTGCAATTGCTTTGCGGATGCCTTTGAACGGAACGCGCTCTTCAGGACGCTCGCCCGCAACGACAACCGGAGCTGCTTTGGCTTCGCCTTGGGATGGCGCAGCAGCTTCCGCTTGCGCGCTAGCCGCCGGTGCCGCAGCCGCGCCGCCGCCGGATGCGAATGCTGTAACATCTTCGCGCGTAATACGGCCGTTCTTGCCGGAACCTGTTACGGAAGCGATGTTAACGCCTTGCTCGCGAGCGAACTTACGTACGCTAGGCGTCGCGAGTACGTTCGCGTTCGAAGCAGCTGGTGCCGCTTGAACTGCAGGTGCCGCCTGAGCAGGAGCCGCGCTCTCAGTCGCCGCCGGTTGAGCTTCAGCCGCCGGAGCGCTGTCGCCAGCCGGAGCCACGCCTTCTGGAAGATCGCCTTCCGCGTCGATGATCGCCACAACTTCGCCAACATGGCACACTTGGCCGTCTTTCGTGAACACTTCCAATACTTTGCCGTTTACCGGACAAGGCACTTCTACGATCGCCTTGTCGTTCTGTACTTCCATGATGATATCGTCGTCCGTCACGCTGTCGCCGGGCTTAATGTGCATTTTGACGATTTCGCCTTCATGCAGGCCCTCGCCCAGCTCAGGGAACCGGTATTCAAACTTTGCCACTTCCGTTACCTCCTCAAAGGTTGGTGAAGCGAAGCGAGGGTAAGCCCCGCATCCGCTCCAATCAATCTTCCCTCGTATCCATTTGGGTTGTTATATATTTAAAATTCCCGTACTTTGTTGACGGCCGCGATGATGCGGGCTTGCGACGGCAGCCAAGCGTCTTCAACTTGGGCAAACGGATATACCGTGTCCGGACCCGCTACGCGGAGAACCGGCGCCTCCAGGTGAAGGATGGCTTTCTCGTTGATTTGCGTGATAATCTCGGCAGCGGCGCCGGAAGTCTTCTGCGCCTCTTGCACAACGATCGCGCGGTTCGTCTTCTGAATCGAAGCGACGATCGTGTCGATGTCGAGCGGAAGCAGTGTGCGAAGGTCGATGACCTCTGCGCTAACACCTTGCTTCTCAAGTTCTTCGGCAGCTTTGACGGCCGTGTGCACCATCATGCCGTACGCGATGATCGTGACGTCTTTACCTTCGCGAACGATATTTGCTTTGCCGATCTCGACCGTGTAATCGCCTTCCGGAACTTCGGCGCGGAATGCGCGATACAGGTTAAGATGCTCCATGAAGAATACCGGATCGTTGTCGCGAATGGCGGAGATCATGAGACCCTTCGCATCGTATGGGTTCGAAGGTACGATGACCTTGATACCCGGCGTCTGGATGGCCAGACCTTCGAGCGAGTCCGTATGCAGCTCTGCCGCTTTAACGCCGCCGCCGAAAGGCGTACGGAATACGATTGGCGAGTTGTAGCGGCCGCCGGAGCGGTAGCGCATGCGCGCGGCTTGTACGAACATTTGATCGAGTGCTTCGTAGATGAAGCCGACGAACTGAATTTCGGCGATCGGACGGAAGCCTTGGATACCCATGCCGACTGCCATGCCCGCGATCGCGGATTCCGCCAGCGGCGTATCGAAAATGCGGTCTTCCCCGAATTCTTCTTGCAAACCTTCCGTAACGCGGAATACGCCGCCGACTTTACCTACGTCCTCGCCGAAGGCGACAACGTTAGCGTCGCGTTTCATCTCCAGACGCATTGCGTCGCGGATCGCTTCCAACATATTCATTTGTGCCATGGTTGTTGGTTCCTCCTAAAAGTATTGTGGAGCTATACGTCTGCGTGGTGCATCGAACAAAACTCGTTCCGAAAGCATACGCTTTATGTTTTTTGTGAGCCCTAACTTCTTCTAGCTCTCTTTATTCTAAAGGGGAGCTCGCTCCCCTACGCAATCCATCTTATTGGAAGTCGGCTTTCTGCTCTTCCAAGTGCTGAGGCGTCGTCTCGAACATCGTGTCGATCAAGCCGGCAACCGTCATTTTCTCGGTTTGCTCCGCTTTCTTGATGTGCTCGTTGACCGTCGCTTTCGCTTCCTCTTTCACGCGGTTCGTATCCTCTTCGGTCCAGAGACCTTTCTTCTCGAGGAATTTGCCGAAGCGGATGAGCGGATCTTTCAGCGCCCACTCGTTCTCTTCGTCTTTGGTGCGGTATTTCGTTGCGTCGTCCGCCATCGAGTGTGGACGGAAACGGTACGTCAGCAATTCGATCAGCGTCGCGCCTTCGCCGTTACGGCCGCGCTCTGCAGCTTCGTGAACCGCTTTGTATACAGCCAGCACGTCCATGCCGTCAACTTGCACGCCTGTGATGCCTGCTGCAATCGCTTTGTGCGCGATCGATGGTGCAGCCGTCTGCTTCGCGAACGGCGTCGTAATCGCGTAACCGTTGTTCTGAACACAGTAAATGACCGGAAGTTTGTATACGCCGGCAAAGTTCATACCTTCGTAGAAATCGCCTTCGGAGGAACCGCCGTCGCCTGTGTACGTGATCGCGACACGCTTCTCGTTCTTCTTCTTGAATGCCATTGCGACGCCTGTCGCATGAAGGATTTGGGCGCCGATGATGATTTGCGGCATCAAGACGTTCACGCCCTCCGGAATTTGGCCGCCATGCTGATGGCCGCGGGAGTACAGGAATGCTTGGTACAGCGGAAGACCGTGCCATACGATCTGCGGCATGTCGCGGTAAGCCGGAGCGATGAAGTCTTCTTTGTTCAGCGCGTATTCGCTGCCGATCATCGAAGCTTCTTGGCCGGACACCGGCGCGTAGAAGCCCAAACGGCCTTGACGGCCCAGGTTAACGGCGCGTTCGTCCCAAGTGCGGGTAAATACCATGCGATACATCAATTCTTTAAGTTGGTCATCCGAAAGATTCGGCATTAAATCGGGATTAACGACTTCGCCTTCAGGCGAGAGAATGGACAACGGATAAACCGGTTCCGTTTGAACTTCGTAAGGCAGCTTGTTTAACAGCTTGCTCATTAAGGTTCACCTCAGCTTAATATTTGAAAAAACACAGGTCACTGTTATAGAATGATTATAACCCTGTTTAATCCGAATGGTCAAAGCATAAAATCGTTTTCACCTTTGATAACTCGCACATTTGGGGAATTATCGTCTCGAATTGTATATGTAACAGGATCATTTATTCTATGGTACAGAATAATACAACAAGCGAAAAGCCGCCTGGTAAGGCGGCGGGCATTCTTTCCCTTCTTTTTGTTTACCCGTAATGCCGATTACTCATGCAAACCGAGAGGAGATTTTCAACCATGACCGATGCCCGCTATTTGAAACGCACGATCGTGAAGGACGAGGTCGACAGCCGCTATTTGCCGGAAGGCAGGCGCGACCTTCGCGTCTTTTTGCCGCCAGGCTATAACGAAGTGCTGAGCTACCCTGTCGTTTATTGCCAAGATGGCGAAGACTTTTTCAATTTCGGCCGCGTGGCGACGATCGCCACTCAGCTCATTCTCGACGAGGGAATCGAACCCTTTATCATCGTAGGCGTTGATGTCGATAAGTCGAAACGGACGAATGAATATTCTCCGGACGGCACGCTTCATGACGGATATGTGCGATTCTTCGCGGAAGAACTTCTTCCTTATATAGAAGGCAAATATGCCGCGCGGCGCGAACCGGCGCACCGCATTCTAGCAGGCGACTCGCTAGGCGGCACTGTCTCGCTGCACATCGCCCTAAGCCATCCGAATCTATTCAATCGCATTATCGCCTTGTCCGGCGCATTCTATCCCGTCTCGCAATCCATCGCTTCGCAAGCAGGCGATTTGAGCGAGATGGAGCTATTCATGATCGTCGGTCTTCAGGAGGATGCCTACGAAACCGACCGCGGGGTCTATAACTTCGTGGCGATTAACCGAGAGATGAAGGCCATTCTAGAGTCCAAAGGCGCCAAGATCCATTACGGCGAGCATGATGGCAAACACGTATGGGGATTTTGGCAGAAGCATATCCCGGCATCGCTCACAACTTTTATCAAACCTGAGTATTAAACATTTGGGCTGGCCAGACATTGCAAAAAGACCGCACTCGACTAATCGAGCACGGTCTTTCTTATAGTTATCCTCGCCCGAAGCGAACCCTGTAGTTTAGACGCCGGCAAACTTCTCTTGACGAATCCGGTTTAACAGCCGATCGCACCCTTCGCTCACGAGCTCGTACGTCTCCTCGAAGTTGCCGGTATAATATGGATCCGGCACGTCGCTTGTTTTGCGCTCCGGGAGCAAATCCATCAGCTTGAACACCTTTGGATGCCCGTCGCACTTACTGCCGAATACGGCTCTAGCATCGCGTTCGTTGTTCCCGTCCATGCATACGATATAGTCAAAATCGGCATAGTCGTCAATTCTCACTTGACGCGCCCGCATGCCCTCGTACGAGATGCCGTGTTCGTCCAACAGCCTCCGTGTCCCTTCATGGGGAACTTTGCCCAGATGCCAGTCACCCGTACCCGCGGAATCAACCCGGATGACATCCGCGAGCCCTTCCGCTTCCACCTTGCTCCTGAATACCGCTTCCGCCATGGGAGAACGGCAAATATTGCCCAAACAAACGAATAACACGCCAATCATAGACGCTCTCCTTTCTTCGCGGCTTGTTCTGCCGCTTTTGCCTGCTGATGGTCGTCCTGATGCACGGATTGCGCCAATGCGTATTTCAGAGATCGTCTTGGCAGCCGCCATTTGAACTGAACTGACATCATGCGGAAAGCGACCACGACGATGAACAACGTTAATAATTCCAGCGGCGTCTCAAACCAACCCAATCCGACAGCCGCTCCGGCCAACATCGCCCAGACGGCGTAAATTTCGTCCCGCAGCACAAGCGGCTTCCTTCCTGCCAATACGTCGCGGATCATGCCGCCGCCGATTCCCGTCAGCATTGCAGCGACGATTACCGCCGACAACGGATGCTTGCCCGTCGCGTATAGAGCCCCCTGGATCGCGAAAGCCGACAACCCGATAGCGTCGAAAAACGCCTCGCTGCGCCGCCAATGCTGTATCCAGCGCACCGGCAGGACAAACGCGATCGTCATCGCCACGACAGCCGTCTTGAGCAGCATCCCTTGCGACCAAAGCGTCGTCACCGGCACGCCGATCAGCAGGTTGCGTATGACACCGCCGCCGAATGCGGTCACGAGGCCCAGCACGTAGACGCCAAGAATGTCGTACTCTTCTTCCATGGCCACGATCGCGCCGCTCACCGCGAAGGCAATCGTACCGATAATGCTGAAAATCGTAAAGACGTCCATATCCACATGCCAGTTCAAGGAATGATGCCTCCGCCTGCCCGCTCGACTCTTCGATGCCATCCCATAATGTCGAACGGTGTCCGTATTTTTCACATTCCCATTTTAGCCGCGCGGTCCGCTTGGCGCAAGAAACTTTTTGCAGTGAACGAGCATGATAGATATCGAGAAGAGACCAAGCGGTGTGACGTTATTCCCTCTAACTGGTCAAGAGGCATGGAACCTTAGTATACTGGTGCTTATGCAGCATTTTTACGAAAGGAGGAACCACCATGCTCAAACAGCGCATATTAATTTTTACAGGTGGACGGCTTGGGCCTTGGGCTATCGGTCTTGTGCAGCCGAACGACTATCTGATCGGCGCGGACAGCGGCGCCTATTTCCTTGTGGATAACGGCTTTGCGCCTGATCTTGCCATTGGCGACTTCGATTCTGTGTCCGGGCAACAGCTCGCATTGATTCGCAGCCGCAGCCGCCGCTTCGAGACGTGCGATCCCATCGATAAAGATTATACCGATACGGAATTAGCGTTCAGGCAAGCCTTGGCACTGGAGCCGCGGGAGATCGTCCTTGTCGGCGCGCTCGGCACGCGCTTCGACCACTCGCTGGCCAACGTTCACCTGCTGCGAGGCGCGCTCGAACGTAACGTGCATGTGTCGATCGTCGATGCCCATAACCGAATCCGGTTAACGGACCGCGAACTATCCGTCACGCCGGGCGGTTACAGCCACGTATCGCTTCTGCCCCTTACGCCGGTGGTGAACGGAATCGATTTGTATGGCTTCCGTTACCCCTTACATAATGCCTCCTTAGAGATCGGCCAGTCGCTCGGCATCAGCAACGTGCTGGAAGACGAGATCGGAACCGTCCGTATTCGCGACGGCTTGCTGCTGGTCATCGAAAGCAAGGATTAACACATATCCTCCCGTTCGCTAACGCGCAGTATTAACCGCTCTTGTATGCTGTTTGCCGCTTACGCCTACCGCGCGTCATGACGGTCCGACTGCTGCCTAGCAACCCTATCGGGTTTTATGAATGGCCAGGTTCGTCGCTTGGCGTCTCGATGGTTAGCCCAGGAACATATTTTCGCTTCATTTGGTTACGCGCTTTGCGATTCGCCTTGCTATCGAACACAATATCCATGTCGTAATCTTGGCCGGGGTACAACTGATCCGAAGGAATGTAGAGCGACAGCCGCTTACGGTTGAATGTCAGCTTCTGTTTCTGCACTTGCACGATGACTTCCCCCCGTTCATCCGCGGCTCGGAACACGATGCCCGTTCGTTTGAGCGGATAGATCCAAACGCAATCGCCGACTTGAAACACGCGCTTCGCCGTCCCGTTCTCCAGTCCGTCGGCATCGTTTATCCCTTGTCCGCGCTTCGCACTGACCGACTCTACAGGTCGTTGGCGCGGCTTCTTCTGCGTCGTCCCTCTTTCGTAAGGCTCCATAGCGACTACCGCAGCCGGCTTCTCGCCTTTCGCAAGCGCAGCCCTCGATTCCGCCCGAGCGATCACTCGTTCCGGCAATCCGAATCGTCTGGCGATGGCGAAAGCGTAGCTGTCCCCCGCTTCTCCGATCTCTAGCTGATAGAGCGGCCGAAGCGTCTGCGGATCGAATGCCATCCGCGCGTTCTCGCAGCCGTCCGTGCTCGCCGCGAACCGTTTAATCTCGTTAAAATGCGTCGTCGCCGCAACCAGAGATCCCCGGACGAGCAGCTCTTCCAATACCGCGATCGAGAGCGCAATCCCTTCGCCCGGATCGGTGCCTGCCGCAAGTTCGTCCAGCAGCAGCAGCGAGCGCTCGCCGGCCGCATCTAGCATCTCCTTCAAGTTCGCCATATGCGCGGAGAACGTGCTAAGCGATTGCTCGATGCTCTGTCCATCGCCGACGTCGGCGAGAATGTGTGTGAACAGACCCAGCTCGGTTCCTTCGGCGGCAGGGATGAGCAAGCCGGATTGCGTCATGAGGGCCAGCAGCCCAATTGTCTTGAGCGTGATCGTCTTGCCGCCCGTATTCGGTCCCGTGATGACGAGTTGCTTCCAGCCGAATCCGAATTCCACGTCGAGCGGCATGGAAGATGCGCCGAGCAGCGGATGTTTCGCCTTCACGAGTTTGATGACCGGCTGCGCGGCCAACTTCGGCGCGCGGCCATCCCACGTCCGCGACAACTTTCCTCTGGCGAAGATGAAGTCGAAGGAAGCCATCGCTTCGACGTTCCATTTTAGCCCGCTCGCATACGCCTCCGCCAAATCCGATAACCCGGATAAAATGACCGTTCGTTCCCGCTCCTCCTCCGCTTTCCACATTTGCCATTCGGTTTGAAGCTCGGCGACGTCGACGGGTTCCACGAACAAGGTTTGCCCGCTAGCCGACTCATCCCAGACCGTCCCTGGCACTTGCTTGCGCAGTTCACGCTTGACCGGGATCACGTAATGCCCGTTGCGCTTGCTGACGATCTGCTCCTGCAAGGCGTTCTTGTACTTGCTCATCGTCTGGTTCAACCGCCGTTCGATCCGATCTTCGGCCGCGGCCAGATGCCGCCGGATATCCGCGAGGTAGGCGCTCGCTTGATCGGTGATCTGTCCATACCGCAGGCAGCGATCCAATTCGTCCCGAAGCTTCTCGCAGTCTTGCATCGAATCGGCATAAGCGCTTATCGTAGGCGCCATGGTTTGTTTCGAGGCCATGTACCGCCGCATCTGCGCGACCGCCGCCAACCAGTTGGCGAGAAACTGCAGCTCCTGCTCGTTATAAATACGACCTTTGCCCAGCAGCTGCATGAAGGGCTCCATCCCTTCCATGGCCGAGAGCGGAACGCTCGCGCCAGTCGCAAGCAGTTTCGCCGCTTCTTCGGTTTCGCATAACCAGGCGCGCACCGTGCTTTCATTCGTGCTTGGGCGGTGTTTGGCCGCAAGCTGCGCCCCAGCCGGCGATACGGTAAATTCGCGCAGCCGATTTTGAATATTGTCGAATTCCAAACGTGTCATGCTTGTTGCGTTCATGGTAGAAGCCTCCTGGCATTCGTATTGGTTTACATGGATCAAAGGCGTTGCGCACCCGAGTCAGCCGTTGGATCAGTAGCCTTCTCTTCGTTGCGAACGCCAAAAAGGGCCGGAAGCGCATGCGCTCCCGGCCCTTTTCATCACAACGGCTCTCCCTTGGACTCACTTCTAGCGTAAAAGAACAATGCGGGACGCTCTCGATCCCCAGGATCGCGATACCATCGCACGTTCCATTCGCTAGTGAGTTCAAAAAAAAACAGCGTGCTCGAAGAGCACGCTGTTTCAGCCGTTGCAGGCGGAAATCTTCATGTTCTTAACTCCTCAACTCGGCAGCAGCGAACACAAAGCTGACCTGTCACAAAAGACAAGACTGCTCCGTACGTCATTCTGCTGTCGAATATGAAATTACGAGTTAAGAACACCAGCAAACATCAAAATTTCCCCTTGCCATGTAAGATGGTTCCATCATAACTGCAATAGCGGCTGCCCGTCAAGCGACTTATCCTAAACGCTTACTTGAAGTCCGCTGTATGCAAAGGCTACTTGGCTCGGAAGCGCGTAATCGCGCCGCAGATCGATATCATGCGACATATGCGTAAACCACGTGCGCGCAGGCTTCAATTCCTCCAGCAGCTGCAGCGCCTCCTTCACGTCGTAGAGGGAACGAGTCTCGACCGGATAAGGCTCTTCATAGAAGCTCGTGCCCAGCACCAGCAGGTCGAGCCCCGCAAGCGGCGCTCGCTGTTCGGACGTCAATGCGATCGAGTCCGAGCAGTACGCCCACGCGCGTCCGTCGGTCGCATGCGTGAATTTGAACGCATACGAGTAGCCGTTCTTGCCATGGTTCACCAACCAGGAATCGAACTGCCATTCGCCGAACGTCATCGTTTCCTCGAGCGGAATGAATCGAACGTTGCGCTCAAGCCAAGGATAGCGTGTTAGAATTTCGCGGATGACGTCCGCTCGCGCGAACGCTTCCCCGCGGCGTTTCAGCCAGCGGCAAGCGTCCGCCCACTCCGCAAGTCCTGCGATATGGTCAAAATGGGCATGGGTGATCAGGATGCGGTCGATGAACCGGTGTCCCGCCATCTCCATCTGCTCGCGCCAATCGGGCCCGCAATCGATCAGCATCTCGCCGAACGATGCGTCGGCGAGATGCACGAGCGGCCTTCTTCTCCGGTTCACGCCGCCGCTCCGCGCTTCAGCGCACACGTCGCAGGAACAATAAACCCGGGGGACTCCCATGGAATCCCCCGTGCCCCAAAAACTGATCGTCGTCATGTTACTCCTCCAAGCTGCCTTGCGTTCGTTCTAGAGCGGTTTGAGCGGAAGCTGCTCCGCTTCGTTAAGCTTAGCCATCATGGCATGCCATTCGTCCGGTTTCGCCGGCAGCGCGCTGTAATACGTATTCAGAAATTGCTGGATAAGCGACGCCGGCAGTTCTGTCAACTCTTCGTCGGCTGGCAGGAAAGACAGATCCAGACCGCTGACCGCTTCTCCGTTCTCTTCCCACGATGGATGTACGTACGGGAAGTCGATCCGCTTGTAACCAATATGGGAGAGTACTTCCCGTCTTACATAGGGGTTCATTGGCGTAAGACCGTCGAACTTCTCCTCGACTTGCGATGGATTATAAATTTCGGCGAACATGCCGATCGGCTCGGTTCCGCTAGCTGCGGCCAATCTTGCGATGTCGCGCTCGCGCCCGCGGAGCAGGAAACGTCCGATGCCAAGCCCTGCTTTGCCGATGATCGTAAAATCGGTCATGGCCACGCGCATATCCGCATAATACCGATACTCCGTCGCACCGACGACCTCACCTTCATGCACGGCGACATATACGTGAATGCTCTCGTCTTGAAGCGGCCCCTCCCATTTGTCGAAAGCAAGCACTTCCTCGGGCGGGAAAATGGTCTTCATCAAATTGTGCATGCTTGCAAATAGCGGATCTTGAATGGACTGTATACGTATGTACTCCACTTCGTTGCCCCCTCGTTATTCTTGGTTGTAAAACGGATTGCGCCATTCCATAAGCGCAGCGTAATGCAGCGACTCTTCGTCCTCCAGGTAATGCGCCACAACGCCAACGGGAAGTCTGCCGCAGCGGAGCAGGAACGAGAGGACCGGGTCACGGCGCTGGCCGTTCACGACGTCCTCCACGTACTGTTCCGGCGTCGCTTCGTCAGAGACGAGATGATAACCCGGCATGCGCCCGCCGCCCAGCAGTCTCCTCAGCCTCAGATGGACGACGACTTCATACATCGTCTGCATAAGCCATTTGCCAATGCCATACTTACGGTAGGCCGGGATGACGCACACGTCAACCACGTAAAGCGTCTCGCCATGCGGCGCATGGTTGCGAATATAGCCATTATCCGTAATAGTGGCCCACGTATGGCTGCCAGACAGCTGCGCATCGTCGACGATAAGCGCGGTCATGGAACCAATCAATCGACCGTCCTCCTCGACGCACAGCGCGCCTTCCGGAAAGCGCGACACATGCTCATTCAATTGCGCCTCGTTCCACCACAGTTCCGCCGGGAACGGCGGCGGAAAACTCTGACGCTGTATCTCGATCATGCCTTCGATATCCGCAAGCCCGTAGTTCCGAATGACAATCTTCTTTGGAGCGCCGTCCGCGTAAACGATCAGCTCTTTGCGCAACTACTTCTCACTCCCAGTCCGGGTACAAATCAACTCTGCGGTCGCGCCATGTCGTCACGGAACCGGCCGCGCGAACGTCCTCGAGCAGCGTCAGATCCAAGTCCGCCACGACGAGCATGTCGTCGTTCATGACTCCCTCGGCTATAATGCCAGCCGGCGGGAACGGGATATCGTTCGGCGAAATGATGGCGGCCTGACCGAAATTGGCGCGCATCAGATCGACCTTGCGCAGCGAGCCGACCGTACCGGTCGTCACGATGTAGACTTGGTTCTCGACCGCGCGCGCATGGCAGCAATAACGTACGCGGTGGAAGCCGTGGCGGTCATCTGTGCACGAAGGGCAGAAGATAACGTCCGCCCCTTGCGCGCGCGCCATCCGCACGATCTCCGGAAACTCGATATCATAGCAGGTCAGCATGGCGATCGTGCCGAACGGCGTATCATACACGCGAAGCGCATCCCCTGGTGCCATATCCCAGCCTTCCACTTCCGTCGGCGTTAAGTGCAGCTTCGGCTGCACCTCCACGCGGCCATCCGGATAGAACAGATGCGCAGCATTCTGACGCTTGTCTTCCGCGACTTCGATCACATGCGTGCCACCGATAATATGCATCCGATATTCAGCCGCAAGCCCTCTGAATAGTTCGATATATTGCTCTGTGAACTCGGGCAGCCGGTCGATCGTCAGCGCCTCGCCGCTCTCATCGCCGATGGAGAGCAGCTGCGTCGTCATAAATTCCGGGAACAGCACGAAATCCGCGCCATACTCGGAGGCATTGCGTATGTAATGCTTCACTTGATGCGCAAATTGCTGAAAGTTCTCAATATCTGCGAGCTTATACTGTACCGCGGCGACTCTGAATTTCATATTCCATCGCTCCTCATCCTCTTATATTGGTCCCGGATCGTGCAGCGGATCCGGGCGTGGCTTATTTCTTGTGGGGCAGCACGACGGTGATGGTCGTTCCTTTGTCCGGCTTGCTGAAGACGTCAATTTGCCCTTCGTGAAGATCCACGATCCGTTTGGCGATCGACAGACCCAGACCAACGCCGCCGGTCGAACGGCTGCGTGCGCCGTCGACCCGGAAGAAACGTTCGAATAAGTGCGGCATATCGTGCTCCGGAATCCCGATCCCCTTGTCGGCGACCGATAACCGGACTGTTCCCTTCGTGACGCTTATAATGATGTCGATCGGCTCTTTGCTGTACTTGATGGCGTTATCGAGCAGGATGACGAGCAACTGGCGTATTTTGTCCTTATCCGCCATCATCTTCACGTCCGTCTTCGGCGTATGGACGCGGATCATCCGTTGGAACGTGGCATGGAGCATGTCCGCCGTCTCATCGGCTAGATGAACAAGATCGAACGACTCCAGCTTCAGCCAATCCTCTTGCTCGGCCTCAGCAAGCATCAGCATCGATTTGGTCAGATTCTGCAGCCGCTGGGATTCCTTCGCGATCGCTTCCACGGCCTCATCCCGCACGTTCTGATCGTCGCGTCCCCATCGCTTGAGCATGTTCGCATAGCTGGAAATAACCGTAAGCGGCGTCTTCAGCTCATGCGATGCGTCGGCCACGAACTGCCGCTGCCGGGCAAACGTGCGGTCGAGCTTCTCGATCATCTGGTTGAACGCTCTGGCCAGCTGTTCCAGTTCCGCCGATTGTTCCTTGCTGCCCAGCTCGATTTTGCGAAGCTTGCCGCTTCGGTCGATCTCCCGCATCGTCTGCACCATATGCTGAATCGGAGAGGTCAACCGCGAAGTGAACCAATAGGTACCGATGACGGCAAACAGGATTGCGCCAACGCTCGTGATGGTCAGGGCGATGACGAGCACCTTCAAATAGCTGTCGAGCATGCTCAGCTTCCGATGAAGCTCCAGCACGCCGATCACCTGCTGACCCTCGTATAGCGGCACCTTCATATAGATGACCCGCTTGCCATCGATGTACAGCATGCCGGTGTCGTACTTCGTGCTGAACGTCGTCTTGAGCGCGAGGAGCTCCTTGTCCGAGCCCTGCGAGTTGACGACCTTCCCGTTCGGCGTTATGATGCGGATCAGCTCGTTGACGTTGTAATAGTCCCGAAGCAGATCCGTCGCCGTCAAGCCGGAAAGATGATCGATTCTGGGATCCTCGAGCAGGATGTTCACCTTGTTCGTCAACAGTTGTTCTTCGCTGCGGATCGTAATTTTGATGACGAACAAATACACGAAAATATTAAATAAAATCAAAATAAAAATAAGCCAAAAAATTGTAAAAAACGTAAATCTGCGTCGTAACGTCATGCATCCGGCTCCTTCAACATGTAACCAACGCCACGAACGGTGTGAATCAGCTTGTGCCGATACCCTTTGTCGATCTTCTGCCTCAAGTAACGGATGTACACATCGACGAGATTCGTTTCGCCGATAAAGTCGTACCCCCATACTTCTGACAAAATATCCTCGCGGGACTTCTCCTCGTTCTTATGCTCCGCCAAAAATACGAGCAGCTCGAATTCGCGAGGCGTCAGCTCGATTGGCGTGTCCTTGCGCATTACCTTGCGGGTGCGCAGCTCGATGGAGAGATCGGCTGTCTTGAGCACGTCGGGACTTTCGGTCTCGCGCGGCTGTTGCCCGAAGATGCGGAGCAAGTTGCGTACCCGGGCGAGAAGCTCTTCCATGGCGAACGGTTTCGTAATGTAGTCGTTGGCGCCGTGTTCGAATCCGCTCACTTTGTCTGGAATCGTATCGCGCGCCGTAAGCAGGATAACCGGAATCGGATTGCCTCCTTGACGAAGCCGCCGCAGCACCTCGATGCCGTTGAGTTCCGGGAGCATCACGTCGAGCAGCACAAGATCCCACTCGCCGGAAGATGCTTGTTCGAATCCGCTTCGGCCATCCGCCGCCCTACCGACGCTGTACCCTTCATGTTCTAGTTCTAATTGCAAAATACGGGCAATGCCGTCTTCATCTTCGATGACCAATATACGTTCATTCATCTGGTTGTCCACCTACTTGTACTAGACTCGCCTACCCTTATCTTCTTCATGATAAAGAAGCTGGCGCTTGTTTTCAAGGCTGGGACGCGAAGGCGCCCCGGTAACTGGTCCTAAAAGCGGACCCGTCGCCGCTACCGGAAGCAAGAAAATGGCTTCTTTTGTCTTTCCCTCCTCGAAATAGGAGGAAATTGGAAGCTTTATTTGCCAGCCATATTGTATCATAGCAAGCTCGGTTTGTGCGCATTCGCAGCTACAATATAACGGATTAAGGGCTCATAGGCCTTCTCCATGACGGCGAGCAGGACGCGATCATCGGTTAGCCACTTGCCCTTCCACAAGAGGTCATGACGCTTCTCCGGCGAAACGTGCGGGATCAGGATGTGCGGACGGATCGGGAAGAGCGATAACCATTGCATTCTCTCCCGGAACGAAATGTCCTTATTGGCCGCCCAGCACGTCATTCGGCCGCAGGCTTGCCGCTCGCGCCTCAGCCGCTCGGCCGCCGCCACATTCACTCCCGACCATTTGGCGGCATCCGGATCCGCGACGAACAAGACGATATCCGCTTCAAGCATTAAAAGATTCGCATCGGGCTCCTTCCAGGCAGTCGATAAGTCGATGACCGAGAAGTCAGCCGCAGCATTCCTCTCCATCAGCCCAAATGCCTGCATACGATCAGTCGGATCGCCCGCCGGCGAGCCATGAGGAGTATCGTTCGAATAACGGGCATGCCAGAGGACGCCATTCTTCTCGAAGCGGGTATAGCCTGGGGCAAGAGGCGTTAGCCTCGTGGGCGATTCTCTCCCCAATCCCCCCTGCAGCAGCGAATGCCATTCCGGTCCCGCCCCTGGATATTCAAAAGCCGCGCATCGTCGATTTCGTCTGGAGAGGAGATGCGACACCGTTAGGGCAACACTGGTCGCGCCAGCTCCGGCGGCGATCGAGGCGACGACGATCCGCTTGCAGCGCGTGGAATGGTAAGGCATGCCGATCGCAGAGACTGGGGCCAGTTCGCTCCGCTCTAGCCGGCTTGTTCGCGCCACCCTATCTTCCGTGCTTCGCTCCCCCAGCAGATGTGCCAGCGCTTTGTAAGCCGCTTTCATATCCGGATACCGTTCCGCTGGACGCGCGGCGAGCATGCGCACGACGAAGCTCTCCAGTTCACGGTATCTGGCATCTGCTGGCGATCGTCCGTTCGAAGCGATGCGCTCTACGCTCCTTTCAACCGGCGCCGCTCCGCCGCTTAGCATATAATAGAGCAGCGCGCCGAGCCCGTAGACGTCGGTACGCGCATCGCTTTGCGTGCCCCCTTCCTGCTCCGGCGCCGCGAATCCCGGTGTGCCCAGCAGCCGGGTGTCCCGGTTCGTGTAAGGTTTATAGCAGCGGGCAATGCCGAAATCAATCAGTTTTACCGTACCGTCCTTTTGAATCATCACATTCGTCGGTTTCAAATCCCTGTGGATCACCGGCGGATGCTGCGTGTGCAAATAATCAAGCGTTTCGGCAAGTTGGAGGCCAATGTCGACGACCGCTTCCACTTCAAAGGGACGTCCCTGGCGGCGTTCTACGTAATCCTTCAAATGGATGCCGTCGATATACGACATCACGAACATATCCATCCCATGATGTTCGCGCGGTATATAGTCGACGATGGCTGGCAGCCGCGGATGGTTCAGCCGCATTAGGAGGGCTGCTTCTTCTGCTAGCTGATCAGTGCCAGCCGCGTGCGGCCGATGCGCCTTGATTGCCCTCAGCATTCCACCTAACCGCGTATCTTCCGCTGCATATACCGCCCCCATCCCACCTGACCCGATCAATCCGAGCAGCCGGTAACGACCCGCGATCAGCATCCCCGTTTCCAAGCCGTTCATATTCGTTCATCCTCCCCAAATTTCTCGTTACGTACAAAAAAAGCATCCTGAACGAATAGACGCATGGCGTCCTTTTCGTTCGGGATGCTTTCCCGTTATGATTATTTCTTGACCAGATATAGCGTAATCTCTTCGCGGTTGTGGAACAGCTGCTTCGCTTTGCGCAGCTTAAAACCGGTCCCGAAACGGGAGATAACGTCTCTGATTGTCTGCAGCGGCTTCTTATGCATCAGCTTAATCGTGACGATCGCGGTCGCACCTTCCTTGAGTGAATCCTGCAGATCCAGCACGAGCCGCACCATCTGCATCGGGCTCCAGCTCATGTCGCAGACGAGCAAATCGAACGTGCCCGGCTCGAATTTCACTTCGGAAGCGTTCTTACGGTAATTCGTCAGCCGGGGGTACTGGAACAACGACGGATGCAGCTCCGCCGGATCGACCGCGGTAACCTTCAAGCCGCGCTCCAGCAGCAGATGCGTCCAGCCGCCCGGCGCCGCTCCGATATCCAAGGCTTCCCGGAACTGCTCGAGTCTGAGCCCGAATGCCCGCTCGGCTTCCAGCAGCTTGAACTTCGCGCGCGAGATTTGCCCTTCTTCCCGTTGAAAGCGGACAGCTCCCCCCGGCCAATCGGAGAGCATCTCCTCCGGGGTCGCGATCCCGACATAGAGCTGCTCCTCGCCTGCGAATAACGATAGGACGACATCCGGCGATTGCACGACCGGTTCGGCTCCGATCTCTTCCAATACCGCGTCGAGCACCGCTTTCGTATCCGATGTCGAATACGGGTACGGACTTCTGTCCGTGCGGCGCACGTGAACAGCTACCGCTTGCCCTTCCAATCGCAGGCGAGCTCCTCGCGCGAGCTCCGACAGCTCCTGCAGATCATCGGCTGAGCCCTGCAGCGGCAGCACCCGTTCCACCGGCTGTATATGCCGCAGGAATATCGGCTCTTGCTCCCGTATGCGCCCCAGTAATTCCTCGCGCTCTAGCGGCAATTCGATTATGAATACTTCCCCGTGCGTAAGCTGGGAGATTCTCATCTCCGTAAACATCCGCCGAAGCTCTTCCATCGCGTACGTGGCAAACCCCCGGTTCGCCGTACAAATCCATTGCGTCAACCTTTTTCTCCTCCTGATGCCGATGCTCGAATCCACGGTCTTCCGTGCGACCATTCGACGGCTACCGGCCAATCATAGGCACGGCTTAGTATCTCGTCAGTTAAGACGTCCCGCTTCGGACCAGCCGCTGCGATCACGCCTTCCAGCACGATGGCCACATGCGTAAATAAAGGGATGATTTCTTCCAAATGATGCGTGACGTATATAACTGCTATGTTGCGTTCGCGAAGGCGGCCTAGATCGGCCAACAGCTTCTCCCGTTCGTAGAGGTCTAATCCCGCGCAAGGCTCGTCCATAATGAGTATCCGCGGGTCGCTCATCAGCGCGCGCGCAAGCAGCACTTTCTTCCTTTCGCCTTGCGACAGCGTGCCAAGCGGCTGTTCGGCCGTATGGGCAAGCCCGACTTCTGCCAGAAGCGCCAACGCCTTCTCGCGGACCGCCGGATCGATCTCCTGATAGAACCGCAGGAACGCGTATTCACCCGTCGCGACAACTTCCCAGACCGGGTCGCGCAGTGTCAATTTCTCGACAAGCGATTGGCTTATATAGCCGATCTGCTTGCGCACTTCCCGCACGTCGCATTCCCCGAACCTGTTGCCGAGCAAATCGACCGTCCCGGACGAGGGGAACATGTAACCGGTCATCATTTCCAACAGCGTCGTCTTGCCCGATCCGTTGCGTCCGAGAATGACCCAGTGCTCGCCTTCGGCGATCGACAAGTTAACACCGCCGAGAATTGTTCGCTCTTCCCGCTTCAAAACTAAATCCTTTAACTGTATCAACACATCGCTCCCGCCTTCCCCGTTACTCCCATGAATCGCAATGACGCTTCGGCCTAGTCCGCCATCGGTCCGTTATGCAGACGTACGTGCTCCGGCGCGTGGCGAAGCAGCAGCTGATACATTTGCATTTTGCCGGATGGCGAGGACGTATGCAAATACACTTCCTGCGGATAAAGCCCGAGCTGGACCATCGCTTGGACGACGTGCAGTCCCGTGGGCTGCCCCCAGCCCAAATCAAAATCGAGCGACAAAATCCCGATCTGCTCGCCTTCGAGCAGCAGGATGCATTCTTCCGCATTCTTCGCCAACACGAAGCCGGCCGGACATGGACGGAAATCGTCCAAATATACGTTGATCATGATCTGTCTCCCCAGCGCTGCAGTAGCGCCAATTGATCGCGATGCGTGCCGTCCTCCCCGGACGGCGTCTCCATGACGAACAGCTTACTCGCCGCGAGCGGGTGATTCAATAACCAAGTCAGCCCCTCCTCGGGAATGTGGCCTTCGCCAATGACGGCGTGTCGATCGCGTCTCGCGCCGCTCGGATACACCGAGTCGTTCAAATGAAAGGCTTCCGTATGGCCCAAAACGCCGAGCGTCTCTGCCTTCGCGAACCATTCCGCTTCGGCTTCGCCTCGCCAAACGCCGGCCGCGAATAAATGGCAAGTATCCAGACAATAACCGATCTTATGCGGGTCGCGGCACAGGGAGCGGATCTGGGCAAGCTCCTCGATCGTCATGCCCATATCCGTGCCATCGCCGGCCTGGTTCTCGATCAGCAGCTTGGCGCTGCCGTTCCATTGCGATGCGACGGCGCTAAGCGTAATCACCGCGTTGCGGTAGCCTTCCAGCGGATCGGGGCCTTTGTACACGCCGAAATGAACGACAACGCCGATCGAGCCACAGGCTTCCGCGATCGCAAGATCGTTCAGCAAGGAGATTGCTGTACGCTCCCGATGACCCGCATCCTCCGATGCGATATTAGTCGGATAAGGCGAATGGGCGATCGATACGAGGCCATGTTCGCGACAGATTGCCGCGCATTTCGCCGCATCCGCCGCATCGTAATCTTTCACCGCCAGGCTGCGCGGGTTTTTCGGGAAATATTGAAACGCGTTCGCGCCCACTTGCACGGCGCGCCTCGCCGCCATTTTGTAGCCGCCTTGGGTGGAAACATGGCAACCGGCTAACATGGCCGATTACCTGCCCTGCTGGCAGTTCGGGCAGTAGAACATTTTGCGCGAGCTGATCTCGGCCTGCACGATCGTGCCGCCGCAGCGCCTGCACGGCTCGCCGCCCCGGTCATAGACGAGACAATGCGCATTGTAACCGCCGGTCAGCGTATCATCCGCCGTCAAGGGCAGCTCCATATACCCGCCCTTGTTCAGCGCGTCATGCAGCACGGTACGCATCGAAGTATACAACCGGTCCCAAGATTCCGGCGCGAGCTCCGGAATGCGCGCGTCCGGCCGAATGCCCGCTTCGAAAGCGATCTCGTCGGCGTAGCAGTTGCCGATCCCCGATAGGACATGCTGGTCGACCAATGCGGTCTTGATCGCGCCGCGCTTGCCCTTGAACCGTTCCTTGAACCGCTCGATGGTTAGACGCGGGTCGAACGGGTCGGGACCTAGTTCCTTCAACTGGGCTTCGGTTTCCTTCTGGGTAAGCAGATGAATATAACCCAGGCGCAGACCGATGAAGCGGAGCGTTCCGCGCTGGAAGCGGATCGCCACTTGGACGGATCGGTCCGGCGCTTCCTCGTCGGCGCCGAAGTAGATCAGCCCGCCCAGCATGAGATGGAGAAGCAATCGCTTTCCATTGTCGAGATGAAAGATGAGCATTTTGCCTCTGCGTTCGATAAACCAGACCGTTCTCCCGGTCAGTTCGGCCTCGAACTGGGCAGGTTCTACGTTAATCGATTTGGCGCGCGCAACTTCCACGCCCGTGATCGTCTGTCCGGCAATCAGCCCCGATAGACGTATTCGGTAATTTTCCATTTCCGGCCATTCCGGCATCGTTCTCTTCCTTCCTGCCCTGCTGCGCAGTCGTTGTGGTTCGGTTACGTTCTATTGTAAACGAGTCGGAGCTTCAATTCCAACTAAAGACCCCTTCTCTACGAAACGGATACGGCTAAAGCCTCAATCCGCTCCATCAGCCGGAACAAGTCGGGGATGATCTCGTCTGGACGGCATCCCGCCTGCTCCAATAGCTGTTCGCAATTGTCCGCATTCGTGTAGCCGGTGAGCACGAGCAGGGACGGACAGCCCGCCGCGTGACCGGCTGCGATATCGGTGAACGGATTGTCTCCGACAACCCAGGCACCGGCGGCCGGCACGTTCAACCTTGCGAGCGCCGCATCCATAAGAATCTTCGAAGGCTTGCCGATCACAATCGGCTGCTTGCCCCCGGCGCGCTCGAGCAGCGCCGCGATCGAGCCCGCGCCCGGTACGAAGCCGCCGTCGGACGGAAGCAGCACGTCGGGGTTCGTCAGCACATAAGGCGCGCCTTCCCGAATGAACCGTACGGCTTCGGCTAGCCTGGCATAGGTCGCGCTGCGATCAAGCCCTTGCACGACATAGTCAGGCTTCTCATCTACCAGCTGCAACCCCTCGCTCCGAAGCGCTTCCTGCAAGCCGCTCTCCCCTACCGCGAACACGCGGGCGCCAGGACGAAGCGCTGCAACATAAGCCGCCGCAGCCTGCGCCGACGTGCACACATCGGATGGCACGGCAGGAATCCCCATCGTGCGCAGCCGCTCGGCGACCGTCTCCGGGGATGCGGTCGAATTATTGGTGACGAATAAATAGGGTATATCGCGCTCCCGCAGAAGCAAGATCAGCTTATCCGCGCCATCGATCATCGTATTGCCATGGTACAACGTGCCATCCAAATCAATAAGAAGCCCTTGCATCATTGCCGGTATTGCCACTAGCGTTTCCCCCTCATTATGTAAGAAGCAGCCGGTTGCCCGGCTGCCTGATCGCGAAGCGGTTCTTTCCTCATATGGCTTATGCTGCGCGGCTGGCTCAAGGCGGCACGGTTCGCGTTATCCTTGTAGGTTGGCTCCCATAATGCGGTGCTTATCCGTTGGCCGCTCGATATAGCCGCCGTTCGTCATACACTCCCGCTAATTATGACGAGCGTACAGCATCGGATGTCCCGGCTAGCCGGACAACTTCGCCAGTTTAGCCCGTAACCTATCCATCCGTTTGCGGATCGCATCCAGCTCGGCTTTGCTCTTGGCATCCAATCGCGTCCCTTCATACCGAGCATGCGCCAGCTCCAGTGCCGACTCGGTAAACGCAAGCGCCAGCTGCGGCTGCTTGGTGCGGTGTTCGTGATACATCGCAAGCTCGATATGAGCCTCCCAGGAGGGCAGCGCATGCTCTGCCATCGCGGCGGCAACCTGTTGCCACAATAACACAGCCCGCGGCCAATTGCCATACTTCTTATCCCGCTCCGCGAGCTGCAGCATCAATCGCGGGTCCGCCTTCCCGCTTGATTCGAATCGCGCGTACAAGGCGGCCGCCTCCGCGCTCTGCCCCATCCGTTCCAGCCACAAGCCGGTTCTCAGCTGTTCCTCCGCCCCTTCCGGATAAGCCAGCCTCCCGCCCATCGCGCCGCTCAATAAATGACCGAACCGGATGACGAGCGCCGCGAGCGATACCATGTCGATCTCGTTATGACGGAATACGCCGAGCAGCGGTTTCGGATTCCCATCCGCGAGAAACTGAAAGTAAATCGCCGGCGCCATCGAGCCCGGCACATCGTCCTCCCGCTCGATGCCAAGCCGCTCTTCTTCCACATGGCTCAGCTTGCAAGAAACTAACGTGTTGCGCCAGATGCTCCGTGACGGATGCAGCAGATCGATATGGTTCGGTTCCCAGCGAAAATCACGGAACCCGTTCAATATAAAACGGCCCGCAAGCACCGGCCAATCGAACGTCCGGCCGTTGTACGTCACCAGATGCGAATACGTCGGAAGCTTCTCGCTTAGATAGCGAAGCATCGCCCGCTCCTCCGCCGGATGCCGGATCAGCATCTGCTGGACGACATACGCGTTCCCCTCGATGAACCCGAGGCCGACCATGAACGGCACGTTACCGGTTCCAACGCCGAGCCCCGTCGTCTCCAAATCGAGGAATAGCATCCGCTCCGGCTCAACCGCCATCGGAACGAGATCCGGATCCACTTTGCGCGCCCCGCTGCTCTTCGCTTCGCTGTACAGCTCGAATTGCGCCAGCCCTTGCAGGACGTCCGCGATTTCGCTCAGCCGATGTTCGCCATGGCGAAAGTCCAGCGGGTATCGGATCTCACGCAGCAGGAACCCGTCTTGCCCCGTTCGGTGAATTTGCACGTTCAAGCCATCCCAGGCCGGAGACAGACGCTCCTCGTCCGTTGCACTCTCCTGTTCTGGCGCCGCATCTGTATCGTTAGGTTGCGACTTAAAGGCAGGCTCCTCACCGCCAGTCGCCTGCGCATCTGCCGGTCCAGATGTATCGGATGCGGCCGATGTTGTTCCGCGCAAACGCATCATTTTCTCCCTTAGGCTGCTCATGCGCTCCCTCCTTTCTCGTTAGGTTAAGGCGGCCGCGCTTCCCGTGGTCACGCCATTTAGAGAAACGACAAGATGTCCATGCTCCGCCGTTTGCCGTCGATGCCGATGATCTCGGTCCCGATGCAGGAAGGACAGCCATCCTTGCAAGGACATTTGCGTATCAGATTCTTCGCGGACTCCTTAATTTCGTCGAACCGCTTGAACACGCTGTCCGCTAGTCCGATTCCACCGGGGTAATGATCATAGACGAAGATGGTCGGCTTGCCCGAATGGACGGCCTTGATCTGGGAGACGACATGAATGTCGTTGCGGTCGCACATGACCATCACCGGAATGATGTGGCGCAATACGTTGGCGATGCCGAGCAGCACTTGCTCGAGCCGGTCGCCCCGAATCTCCGGATCGAGCTGCTCTTCGTTCAGCTCCATCCAGCTTGCGCTCGTATGGAGCTCCTCTTCGGGGAGGTTGATCGGGCCGCTGCCGATATTCTCGAATGTGGACAATTTGATTTTCTTGAAAATCGTCGGGATCGCGTTGACGGTCACATCGCCGAAATGAATAGTGCCCGTTCTGCGAATCGTCGTTCGGTCGATCTCGAGCACCTTCAGCTGCACCGCCAAATTGGCATCCGTATAGTACTCGACGTCCACTTCACGCACATACGCTTTCTTGTGGTCCCAATCCAGCTTCTCGACTTGGAATTGGACGCCTTCATGCAGGTAGATCGCTTCGTCATGAAGCAGCGTCATCGCGCTGAAACGATCCATCTCGCCGATGATCTTGACGTCCGCGACATTCGACTGATCGATGATGACGACGTTCTCCTGCGATGCTGATCGCAGCGAAATGCTGCTCGCCGGGAACGACTGGTTCGCCCAATAGAACGTATCGTCCCGCTTGGTGAGCACCCGCTCCTCGACCAAATATTCCATGATATCCGTGACGTCGAGCGGCCCGAACTCCTCATCGCCCTTGAACGGCAGCTCGTAGGCAGCGCAGCGGAGATGATCGACCAGAATGATCAGATTCTCCGGATTGATGCGGGCCGATTCCGGCGACCGGTCGAAGAAATATTCGGGGTTCTGCACGATGTACTGGTCAATCGGCGTTGAGCTTGCGACCATCAGGATGAGCGCCTCGCCATGACGCCTGCCGGCGCGACCCGCTTGCTGCCAAGTGCTCGCAATGCTCCCGGGGTAACCGCTCATGACGCACACCTGCAGCTGGCCGATATCGACGCCGAGCTCCAGCGCGTTCGTGCTGACGACGCCGAGAATCTCGCCATCGCGCAATCCGCGCTCGATCTCTCTACGCTGCTTCGGCAAATAACCGCCGCGGTAGCCGCGGATCGACTTCGTGCCGAGCTCGTTCTTCACGAGCTCTTGAATATGGCTCAGAATAATTTCGACGCGAACCCGGCTTCGGGCAAAGATGATCGTCTGAATTTTGTTGCGCAGAAATTTCTTGGCCAGACCGTTCACTTCGGCGGTCGCGCTCTTGCGGACGTTCAGCTGCGGATTGACGATCGGCGGATTGTAGAACACGAAATGCTTCCGCCCGCGTGGCGCGCCGTTGTCGTCAATGAGCCGCATCGGCTTGCCGGTCAGCTGCTCCGCCAATTCCTTCGGATTGGCGATCGTGGCCGACGTGCAGATGAATATCGGATTGCTGCCGTAAAACTTGCAGATGCGGCGCAGTCGTCGGATGACGTTGGCCACATGGCTGCCGAACACGCCGCGATACGTGTGCAGCTCGTCCACGACGATATATTTCAAATTCTCGAACAAGCTGACCCACTTCGTATGATGCGGCAGGATTGCGGAATGGAGCATGTCCGGATTCGTAATGACGATATGGCCGGCCTTGCGCACGATCTGCCGGATGGCAGGCGACGTATCGCCGTCGTACGTATAGCTCTTAATATCGATGCCCATCTCCGTAATGATCTCGTTGAGCTCGCTCTTCTGATCTTGGGCAAGCGCCTTGGTCGGGAACAAGTAGAGCGCGCGGCTCGTATCGTCGGCCGCGATCGCCGATAGGACGGGGAGGTTATAACAAAGCGTTTTCCCCGATGCCGTCGGCGTCACGGCGACGATATTCTCGCCTTGCGTAACGGTCTCGTAAGCCGTGTGCTGATGCGAATAAAGCTCTTGAATGCCGCGTTTGGCCAGCGCGGCCGCGATTCGCGGATCCACGCTCGCCGGCATTGGTTTGGTCCGCGCTTCCTGCGGCTCGATTTCATGCCAATGGATAATATTCTCATGACCACGAAGCTCGTGGATAATTTCCGGTAAGGTTTGTTTGCGGAGCATCTATGATTTCACCTCGGTCTACCTACCAGTTTAGCGAATATTTGTTCGTTTTGCTAGAGCTGCGCGATGTAAAAACTCTCCTATTCCGGACCGAGGTGCAGAAAGACCGACGTCCCGACGTGAACGGGAGAGCGGTCTCGTCTCAACGATTAGACATGGGGCGGCTCCCACGTTTTCTTATCCCAGCCGATTCGCTCACGGAGCACGTTCAGCTGCGGATCGAGCGTCACGGCCGTCCCGAACGGCATTTTGTTGTTCGTCCAGAAGCGAACATCGCTCCACACGACCTCGTACCCTTCGGCGACGGACGACACATTCACGTGTATCCGGTCGGCGAATCCGAGGAACGTCTGCACGACGTCTGTTCCGATGGTCGCTCTCGCCTGCGGCGGCAGACGATCTTCGCGAGACTTCGGGATTATCGCTTCCTCCATGATCACCCCGTCTCTAACTTTTCCCAGCCGGAAGATGTTCCCCGTCTCCGCCGTGAACTGCCATACCCGGCCCGAAAGACTGGGCAGCAGCGATATCGTCCCCGCCGCGGGATAAGCCTCGCGTACAATTCGCAGCGTCATATGGTGCACCGTTAGCCTCCAAATGATATATAACGCGGTCAGTCCGTAAGTGATCGCGAACAGCGGCACAGGCGAGAAGCCGAACACCAGCCAAGCCAGCGCGGATACCGTATGCAGCACGAATAAATACGGATCGAACAGACAAAGCGCGTCCAAATGCCACCATCTGCGCGAGAATGGCCGAAAACACTGCACGCCATACCCGTTCAATAAATCCAGCGTAATATGAAAACAAACGGCGGCGAATGTCCAGCATACGAGCGTTAACCAATGCGGCCATTGTCCGAATAACGCGGAGGCTCCTGTACCGATTATCACCGCCCAGATCAGTGGTGCCGGCAAGGAATGCGTCAATCCGCGATGGGTTCGGATGTAGGCCGCCTTCCCTTTCAGACGCATGAACGAATCGAAATCAGGCGCATGACTGCCGATCATCGTTGCGGTCGCCATCGCGGGCAGCAGCTCGGGGTTCGCGGCGACGTGCGGATCGATCATGGATAAACCCGCTAGCGTCAAACCGAATAACAAGTGGCTTCCCGTATCCATTCTCTCGTCCTCCCGTTCGATTGAGGTCTTTAGCACCTCCAGCATAGCGCCCGATCGTAAGCTTCACGTTACCGCCGCATGTGGAATTTGTAACGGGACAAGCTGCTTCCTCGTCCCTCAAGCAAACGCATATTCCCGCCGCGAGCGGCGCAAGCTAGTTCAGGTTGAGCTTCGTAAGCACGACTAAACTGATCAACCTAGGAGGCAATGACAATGGCAAAGCCGGATAACCGCGCCGACAACGTCGAGCATCTGCAGCAGCATGTACAGAACACGGAGCAAAACTTGCATGAAGCCGAGCAATACTTGGATGAACATGCGGACGAAATTTCCACAACCGAGCTGAACGACATTCAAGTCAAGAACGAGCACCGCAAAGAAAGTCTGCAGAAGTTCAGAGCCGAAATTCAAGACGAAGCAAATCAATAATAAGCTGATAGTCCGGCACCGCATTACCCGCGAAAAATCCCCCAAGCGCTGCGCGCATGGGGGATTTGTGTTTTGTTATTCACAAGCTCGCCTAAGATTGCCTTGCGATGTTAATGTCCATATAATCCTCGGCCGCCAGTGAATCCGGAATAAGACCCTTTGCTGCTTCGACCATCTCTTCAAGCGCTTCCGCATCCAGTCTCGAACTGAAATGCGTGAGAACGAGCTTCTTAGCGCCTGCGCGCGAAGCGATCGTCGCGGCTTGGAGCACCGTGGAATGTCCATAGGCCGTCGCTTTCTCCTCCATACCTGCGGCGAAGGTCGCTTCATGAACAAGCAGATCGGCATTCTTGGCCAGATCTACCGCTTCCTCGCAAGGTCGCGTATCGCCCAATATCGTAACAATGCGACCTTGCTGCGGGGGACCGACGACATCCTTGGAGCGGATCCATGTGCCATCCGATAATTGCACGTCCAGCCCCCGCTTCAATTTGCCGTAATCCGGCCCGGGCCTCAGACCTAGCTCGGCTAACGCAGCCAAATTCAGCGCGCCTGGCGATTCCTTCTCTTCGATTCGATATCCGAAACATGGAATCCGGTGCTCCAGCGGCCCAGCGGTGACGATGAAATGCTCGTTGTCTACGATGACACCCGGTTCGATCTCGTTCACGGTGAGGTCGTATTCCAGATGCGTGCCGCTAACTTGGAAGACGGCGTCCAAATAAGCCTGCAGCCCGGGGGGACCGTAAATCTCGAGCGGTACCGCGCCTTCGAAGTATGAGCGGCTGCTTAACAGACCCGGCAATCCATACAGATGGTCGCCGTGCAAATGCGTAATGAAAATTTTATCGAGCCGATTCAACTTATACTTCGTGCCGAGCATCCGGTGCTGCGTGGCTTCGCCGGCGTCGAACAGCCAGAAGGCATGCAGCGGTTCAGGCAGCATGAGCGCGCAGGATGTCACGTTCCGCGTCTTGGTCGGTCTGCCCGCGCTCGTTCCGAAAAATGTGAGGTGCACGAAAACCCTCCTCTCGTCGCGTTATGTTTGTCTCCATATGTATAGCAATACCCTCCAAGACGCGGAATGTATTCCGTCGCTTGAAGGGTATGATGGCGAGCTAACGTCCGCGAAGGCGCATAGATAGGCGACTTGCAGGCGAAATCTCCGCTGTAATCAAGTTTTGTCGATGTTGAAATACTTCGCTTCGGGATGCGCGAACACCATCGCGGAGACGGACGCTTCCGGCTCCATCATGTAGCCTTCCGTCAATTCCACGCCGATATCTTCCGGCTTCATCAGATCGAACAGCGGCTCCTGATCCTCAAGATTCGGACACGCCGGATAGCCGAACGATACCCGAATGCCTTGGTAACGGGCGCCGTGACGCTGTTTCATTGTCATCTCCGGCGGGTCCGGGAATCCCCATGAATCGCGCATCATGTGATGGACTTGTTCAGCCAGTCCTTCGGCCACTTCAAGCGCAACCGACTGGAGCGCATGGGAACGGAGGTAATCGCCTTTGTCCTTCCATTCGTTCGCCAGCTCGCGTACGCCTTGTCCGGCCGTTACGACCAGGAAGCCGACGTAATCCATGACGCCGCTCTCGACCGGCTTCAGGAAGTCCGCCAGACACAGATACGGATCGACCTGCTGGCGCGGGAACGTGAACCGTTTGATCTCCGTCGCCGGGTTCTCCGGATCGTAAATGATGATATCGTTGCCCGACGACTGCGCCGGGAAGAAGCGATACATGCCGTGCGCTTGAATGATGCCCGTCGCAACGCCTTCCTGCAGGATGCCATCTACCGTCTCCTTCAAGTTGACGGCTTTCTCGTTGCCTTCCTTCAGCAGCTGATCCACGTTTCCCTTCAGTCCCAAATGGTGGCCGAGCAGCATCTGCATATTCACGTACGGCACGATCCGCGTCAGCGGCACGTTGCGCAGCACGTGACGGTTCAAGTCCGGAGGGATATAAACCGGCGCATCTTGCGAAATGTTCGAGCGAACGGCGCGACTTAGTTCCGGCAGCGGCTTGCGCTCTTCTTCGAACGCGTGGCCCGACGCCTTGAGCTCCGCCAACTCGATTTCGTACACTTTGCGATGCTCGGGATCGACCAGCTTGTTGGCAATATCCAGCCCGTCCATCGCGTCTTTGGCATATAGCACAAGACCGTCGTATTCCGGGCTGATTCGGGTCTTGGTGAACTTGCGCGTCAACGCCGCGCCGCCGACGAGAATCGGCGCGTCAATGCCCGCGTTGCGCATATCTTGCGCGGTGACCACCATCTGCTGCGCGGATTTGACGAGCAGACCGGAGAGGCCGATCGCGTCCGCCTTCTCTTTGCGGTAAGCTTCGATAATCTGTTCCGGAGGTACCTTAATACCTAAGTTAATGATTTGATAGCCGTTATTCGACAAGATGATCTCGACGAGATTTTTGCCGATATCGTGGACGTCGCCTTTGACCGTCGCCAAAATGATTTTGCCTTTGACCGACGATTCGTCTTTCTCCATGAACTGCTCGAGATGGGCAACCGATGCCTTCATGACCTCGGCGCTCTGCAGCACCTCCGCCACGATCAGCTCGTTGTTGTTGAACAACCGGCCAACCTCTTCCATGCCTTTCATGAGCGGGCCGTTGATCACTTCGAGCGCCGTATATTTCTTGAGCGCTTCGTCCAGGTCGGGGATCAGCCCTTCCTTCGTGCCTTCCACGACGTACGAACCGAGTCGCTCTTCCAACGTCAAATTCGACGTTTTCTCCTTCTTCTCGACCTTCTTGTCGCGGAATGCGGCCACGAACGCGGCGAGCGTGTCATCGTTCGTGTTGTAGATCAAATCCTCAGCCAGCTTGCGCTCATTCTCCGGAATGGAGGCATACCGCTCCAGCTTCTCCGTGTTGACAATGGCGTAATCGAGTCCAGCCTTCGTACAGTGGTACAGATAGACGGAATTCAACACTTCGCGCCCCGCGTCCGGCAGACCGAACGAAATGTTGCTGAGGCCGAGAATCGTCTTCGCCCTCGGGTATTTCTCCTTAATCATCCGGATGCCTTCGATCGTCTCGACGGCAGAGCCGATATACTGCGGATCGCCCGAACCGACCGGGAACATATTCGGGTCGAAAATGATGTCGTCCGGCGCCATGCCGTATTTGCCGGTGAGCAGCTCGTACGATCGCGTCGCGACTTCCATCTTCGCCTCGCGCGAAACCGCTTGTCCGCGTTCGTCGATCAAGATACAGACGACGGCCGCGCCATATTGATGAATGAGCGGCAAGATCTTCTCGAACTTCGATTCGCCGTCTTCCAGATTGATGGAGTTGATGACGGCTTTGCCCTGCGAATATTTCAATCCCAGCTCGATTATGTGGTCATACGTGGAGTCGAGCATAAGCGGCACTTTGATTTTCTTGACGACCTGCGGCAGGAACTGATGCACGGCATAAGCTTCATCGATATCGGTATCCTGCAAGTTGATATCGATAATATGCGCGCCGCCCTTCACCTGCGCTCTGGCGATCTCCGACGCCTCGTCGAACTTGCCTTCCTTGATCAGACGCTTGAATTTGCGCGATCCGGAGATGTTCGTGCGTTCGCCGATCATGATCGGCCGATTCTCGTCTTCAATAAATACCGTCTCGATGCCCGACACGGCCGGCGGGTGATCGCCCAGCTTGGTCCGAGGCGGATATTGGGCCAGCGTCTCCGCCATCGCCCGGATATGATCCGGCGTCGTGCCGCAGCAGCCGCCCGCGATATTCAGCCAGCCTTGTTCCGCGAAATCCGCGATTTTGCGTGCGAGCGAAGCCGGAGATTCGTGATAATGTCCGTTCTCGTCCGGCAGACCCGCGTTCGGGTAACAACTGATCGCCGTGCGCGCGATCTCCGACAAGGAGCGAATATGGTCACGCATGAATTCCGGACCAGTCGCGCAGTTGAGCCCCATGGAGATCGGGTTCAAATGCTCGAGCGAAATATAGAACGCTTCGATCGTCTGACCGGCCAGCGTCGTACCCATCGGCTCGATCGTGCCGGAAATCATAATCGGCAGCGTGACGCCCGTCGTCTCGAACGCGCGGCGGATGCCGATACTGCCAGCCTTGACGTTCAGCGTATCCTGCGACGTCTCCAGCAGGAGCGCATCCACGCCGCCGTCGATAAGCGCCACGGCTTGTTCCCAGTAACTCTCGACCAGCTCGTCGAACGTGACGCCGCCCGTCACGGACAACGTCTTGGTCGTCGGCCCCATGGCGCCTGCCACGTATCGCGGATGGTCGGCAGTCGAGAACTTGTCCGCCGCTTTACGCGCTATAGCAGCCGCGGCCAAGTTGATTTCTCTAGCCTTCTCCGGTATATCGTATTCGGCCAGCACGACGCTTGCCGCTCCGAACGTATTCGTTTCGAGGATATCCGCGCCTGCTTCCAAGTACGCTTCATGGATGTCCTGAATGACATCCGGACGCGTCAGCACAAGCATCTCATTGCAGCCTTCCAGCTCTTCGCCGCCGAAATCCGCCGCGCCTAGATCGCGCTGTTGTATCATCGTGCCCATTGCACCGTCAAGTATCAAGATGCGACGGCCCATCATCTCTTGAATGGTCGGTTTCGTCATCGGTGAACTTCTTCCTTCCCGCCTTCAACTATGGAACCCCAAAATCATTAACCCTTAGTCTACCAGAATCGACATCGGGTGAAAAGGTTCTTATGTCGACAGGGGTTGCGTTTTATACTATAATTATTCTTATCGGAAATAAAGTCCAACGAAACGAGGGATTGGGAATGGCTGAAATTCGTATCCGCAATACCGACGAACGCATTCAAGGCGAGGAGAACGTCCGCGCATTTCTTGAGAATCAAGAGGTTCTGTACGAACACTGGAATACCGACAAACTGCCGGAAGAGCTTCGCGAGAAGTTCGTTCTGACCGACGACGAGAAAGCGCAAATCCTCTCCGTGTACGACGAGGACATTCGCGATTTGGCCAGCCGCCGCGGCTACCGTACGTGGGATCTCATCTCCCTCTCGGACGCAACGCCTAACCTAGACGAACTGCTGAAGAAATTCGAATCGGTCCACACGCATACGGAAGACGAAGTTCGTGCAATTACAGCCGGTAAAGGTATTTTCATCATTAAGGGCACGGACGATGTCGGTTACTTCGACGTCGAGCTCGAAGCCGGCGACGTCATCTCGGTACCCGAGCACAAAGCGCACTTCTTCACACTGATGGAGAACCGCCAAATCGTTGCCGTTCGCCTCTTCATCGAGACGGAAGGCTGGATCGCGCACCCTTACGCAGACCCTTCATTCCAGAAATAATCCATACCAAGACGACAACCCCCGCTCTCCTTCGAGAACGGGGGTTGTTTGTGATTTGCCTTATTAAAAAAGGTATCGAGCGTACCCCGCCTACGCCAACAGCGGAAGCAATTCTTCAAGATGCTTGATTTCGTGGGATGGAATGATTTCGTCCGTACGGACCGCGCCGTGACGGTTGATCCAAACGGAAGTCATGCCAATCGTGTTGGCGCCGAGAATATCGGTTGTCAGTTTGTCGCCAACCATAATGCCATCCTCTGGTTCGATGCCCAGCCGCTCCAGCGCATGCTTGAAGATCGAAGCGGCTGGTTTGCCTTCGCCGAACGTGCCCGAAATGATAATATGGTCGAAGTATGGCGCAAGCTCCGGCACGCCGTCGAGTTTCTCCTGCTGCAGATCGGGCGAGCCGTTCGTGAGCAGCAGCAGCTTATATTTGCCCTTCAGCTGATCAAGCAGTCGAAACGTCTCTTCATAGACGTAAGGCCGTTTGCGGCGTTCCGCCGGGAACCGCTCCGCCAGTTCGGCGCCTAATTCCGGATTGTCGACGCCAAGCGCCTTCAGCCCGCGCGTCCATGACTCGCGACGGTACAGCGGCGCGAGCTGCTGCAGCTTGCGGAATTCTTCCTGCTCACCGGCGAGGAAGTTCGCCCACAAGCCTTCGAATGGATTGATGCCGATCATTTTCGTGAACGGGAACGTCTCGTACGAGGCGTACAGCTCCCGTGCCGCTTCGCGAACGGCGGCCTCCAGTTCCTTGGCGTTCAGGCCCGACTGGGCTGCGCCTGCTTCACAGGTCGCATCGAACGCTTCTTGCACGCTGCGCTCGTCCCACAATAACGTATCATCCAAGTCAAACAGTACGGCTTTCTTCGACATGCTTCATCTGCACTCCAGTCTATTTTTTCTCGTTGAACGGTATGTTATGGACGGTCGCGAACGTACGAAGACGTTCCGCCATCTCATCCGTTGGAAAACGGTTGATCATGCGGCTGAATACCCAGTTGGCGCCTTTCTGCTGCTCGATGACGACCGAACCTTTCTGCACGTTGATCGCTTTAATGCCGACGGTGTAAAGATTGCGGTCTCCGCCGAACCGGCGCGTGCGAACGTAATCCTTGCCAACCGACATGTAAGGACGGCGCAAGATGAAAATGACGGCCATCAGCACGTACAAGCCGATCGTCACCCAATACATCGTGCCTGCCTCTTTGTAATAGTCCGACGTGAACGTCGTAATGACGTACATGGCAATGAAAAGCAGGAGGAATGCAGGCATCATATAGCTGCGTCCTTTGAACGTATCCACCTTCTCCTCCGACTTCTGGAGATTGATCGGAGTTTGGCCGTTTTTCTTGCGCTGCTTGTTCAATTGTGTCTGGTTCTTGCGAACTTTGCGTTCCCAGGATCGTGATGACAAATCGGGAGCCTCCTAATGAGTTGGTAGATAACGAAGGGCTGTGCCGCGACGCAAAGCCCCCTCGCCTATTACGGCAATCGCCTCGAAGCGTTTCATGCGCAATGTTGAACGATCTTCATGCGACTAAATCGGACGAGCGAATTTCTCGATGAAACGGTTCGGGTATTCCGAGGGCAGCCTGCTCGCTTCGTCCAAGCGGTCGTACCACTCCTGAGGCAGCTTCCAGCCGACGGCGCCGATGTTATCTTCGAATTGCTCCAGCGTGCTCGCGCCGAAAATGGGAGAGGTGATGCCCTTGCGCCGAAGCAGCCAAGCGAGCGATATTTGGGCCGGGGTTCTCTTGAGCTCAGCTGCCGCTGTCGCGACTTCGTCCAAAATCGCGAAGTTCTTGTCCGAATTGCGAAGCGCCCAAGAGCTCTCTCCGACTTTCGACGTCAGCCTGCCGGATGCGGGCTCCTCGCGGTTGTATCTTCCCGTCAAGAAACCTCCGCCCAGCGGCGCCCAAGGAATAATGCCGACGTTCTCCTCCAGGCAGAGCGATATCATCTCGCGGTCCATCTCCCGGCTGACCAAGCTGTACTGCGGCTGTATCGAGATGAAACGCACGTACCGGTTCATATCGCTCACCGCCAGCGATTTCATGAGCTGCCATGCGAAGAAGTTCGAGCACCCGATGTAACGGACTTTGCCCGACGTCACGAGATCGTCCAACGTGCGAAGCGTCTCTTCGATGGGCGTCGCATGGTCCCAAACATGCACTTGATACAGATCGATATAGTCGGTCTGCAGACGCTTCAGGCTGGCATCCACGCCATCCATGATATGTTTGCGGGAGATCCCTACCCCGTTCGGATGCTCCGCGGTCTGCATCCGGACTTTCGTGGCTAGCACGACTTCCGAGCGACGGCCCCGTATCGCTTTGCCGACGATTTCTTCTGATCGGCCTGCCACATATACGTCCGCGGTATCCAGGAAATTGCCGCCTTTGTCAAAAAAGCGATGGATCATCTCGACGGAGTCTTGCTCGCTTGTCGTGTTGCCGAACGTCATCGTCCCTAAGCATAGCTCCGACACCGCAAGTCCGCTTCTTCCTAATAAACGATATTCCATTTCGACCGTCCTCCTCGCAATGGGTGCGTCAGTCGAGGTCTTGCTGTCTTAATGTTTGATGTTGTCCTCTTCGTCCTCAACAAACTTGATATTATCCAGCTGTCCGCGGAAGTTCCGCTTGAAATTATCCAAATATTGCTTGCGCAGCTCGGCGCGTTCAGCCGTCTCTTCTGCCGTCAAACCGACGGTTTTATGCTTGCGCGACAGCTCGTTTATGCGTGCGATGATTTTCTCCAATGTGATACGCCTCTCTTTCCGTTACGCTCTTGCTAGTCAACATTCCACTCTTTACTTTGACACTTTTGTTCCACGATTGTCAAGGTAACAACAAAAAACGGCGAACCCTAATGGTCCGCCGGAATGATTAAGCTCTGTCCCGCATGCAGCGCGCTCTCCCGCAGCCCGTTGCGCTGCTTGATCGAATAGATAACTTCGCGAACATCTTCGCCGCTTCCCTTCAACTCGCTTGCGATTGCCCAGAGCGTGTCGCCCGTCCCTACTACGATTACTTGTTCATTTGCCGTCGGCGCTTCCGGAACTACCGTACTCGCGTTGCCTCTCATAATCATAAATCCAGCGAAAACAATGACGAAGAATAGAGCAACCGTCATAAATTTCGCGATGTGCCCAGTTCTCACTTTAACACCGCGTTTCTTCGTTGTGCTGCGTCTTACCGTGTTATGCATCCGTTCCTTATATGTATATGCAGAGACCGTGTTTACCATTATCGATTCCCCCAAACGTTTGTTCTGTTCTTGTGAAATCAGATTAACACGAACATTCGTTTGGTGTCAACGGTTTTTGGAACATTTGTTCGCACCGAAATGCGAACCTGTGTTTCTCGAACTTATGTTTGTACGAACTCCGGTTCTGTGTTATAATTTGACACAAATGAACTTATGGAGTGATCACGTTTGTCGAAACTATCCAACCGCCAGCAGGCGATACTCGAATTCATCAAGACCGAGGTTCGGGAGAAAGGCTACCCGCCTTCTGTCCGCGAAATCGGCGAAGCGGTCGGACTAGCCTCCAGCTCGACGGTTCACGGCCATCTGGACCGGCTAGAGAAGAAGGGCTTGATCCGCCGCGACCCGACGAAGCCTCGTGCCATTGAAATTTTGGACTCAGACATGGAGAGCATCCCATTCCCGCTCGCGATCGCCAAAGTACCGGTAGTCGGTAAAGTTACAGCCGGTCTGCCGATTACAGCGACCGAGAATATCGAAGACTACTTCCCGCTGCCTGCTGACCGCGTCGGTGACGACAACGTGTTCATCCTGAACGTCATGGGCGAGAGTATGATCGAAGCAGGTATCCACGATGGCGATTATGTTATCGTCCGCCAACAGCAGACGGCGAACAATGGCGAGATCGTCGTTGCGATGACCGAAGACGACGAAGCAACCGTGAAGACGTTCTATAAGGAACGCGACCATATCCGGCTTCAACCCGAGAACTCGACGATGGAACCGATCCGGCTCCGCAATGTGACGATCTTGGGCAAGGTAATTGGACTTTTCCGTGATATTCATTAATAATTAGGCAGACCTTATGACGCGCAGCGTTCGTAGGTCTGCCTTTTTTGTTGTAATTCGTATCATGGCTTCTCATTATAGAACCGCAATTAGTCAACAATCTCTCGGAATAAGACGTTCACATACGTATATCGGCTATCCGCATACCGGAACGCAAGCCGTATACCGGAGAAATCGATCCGAATTGAACGAAGCGCATTCGTCTGGATATACGGGCGAATAAGCGCCCGCAGCTTCATCGTATTGTGCTCACGCACGGCCTTGGCGATTTGAGCGGCGTAAGACGAACATCCGGCCAGCCGTTCATAGAACGGAATAACCTCTCGGGCGATTCTCCTGTGAATAACCGGCGAGAAGCGGAACTGGACCGTGCCGGGCGGAATTGTCGTACCGTTCGTATATTGCTTGATCGGAGCTGCGAATTTGAAATCCACGAAATAGCCGATACCGTTGGTGGATAGTCCGGTTATCGGCTCGGTAACAGTCTGCCGCAACAGCTTCTCCATAACCTCCAAATTTCCGTTCACGACAGCATCTGACCAACTACGAGCATACGCCTTACTTTGCGACACTTTGCGGTAGAACGGCAGCATTGCTTGCGCGGTATGCGCCAGTATACGCCCCGTTACTTTAAAGTCCCGCAGCTTCGTCGTCTTCGCCACACATACTCCCCGCTTTCTTAGTATTGCTGGTTTAACGTATGCGCGAAGCTCGACGAGCAATTGGACGCCGATCCCAATTTCATCTTCAGATTGTCGTAGAGGCTCTTGCCTTCTATCAATCGTCCAATCCAGTCGTATGGTGGATTCATAGAATAGATCATCTCCACTGGAGCGAGGTGATGAAATTGTTGACGAAACTGAAACAACCTGGCTTGATTCTCGGCATCCTAGGCGCCGCCAAACTGCTGTTGGACAGTGCCGGCATCCAAATTCCGGATGATACGATCAACGATCTTGCAAACGGTATCAGCGCCGTACTGGTCGTCATCTCCATTTTTGTTGATCACGGCAAATCCTGAGCTTCGCCCTTTCCTTGAGAAGCTGGCTAACGTCCAGCTAACCGGAAGCCGCCTTCGGCGTGCTTCTTTTTTTGCCTTTTATCGTGTAACACAAAAAGAAAAACCCTTGAAGTAAGTCCTTCAAGGGTTCCATACCTATTTTATTTAAGCGATTTCGTTATTTGCGCCTTAGACTTTAGTTCAGCCAGCAAAGTAGACGAAAGCTCGACAACTTTCTGGCTAGTGAGCTGTTTCTGAATTTCAGCTTTCTTCTCTTCCAGCGTCGCTGCCTTCGCATCTTTATGGTCCGTTAGTTTGATAATATGATATCCGTAATCCGTCTTAACCGGGCCGCCTAACTCTCCAACCTTTAGCGAGAACGCAGCTTCTTCGAACTCAGGAACCATTGCTCCCCTGCCGAAGAACCCCAGATCTCCGCCCGCATTCTTACTGCCTGGGTCGGTCGATTTTTCTTTCGCCAGCTTCGCAAAATCAGCGCCTGCTTTCAGCTGCTTCATAATTTCATCGGCTTCCGCTTCCGTTGCGACCAGAATATGCGATGCTTTCACCTCTTCAGGCTGATCGAAGCTAGCTCTATTGGCTTCAAAATATTGCTTTACTTCTGAATCCGTCACTTTCGCTCGAGGCTCAACAAGCTTGCGAATACGAAGCTGCATCGGTATTTGCTTCTTCAAGTTTTCGAGCGTCATGTTCGCTTGCTGCAGCGCATTTTGAAAATCCGATTCGGAAGGGAACTGCTTCTTGATTTGAGCAATTTCCACATCCACATCTTTATCGCTGATTACGATGCCTTGTTTCTTCGCTTCCTGCTTAACCAGCTCTTCTTGGATCAGGTTGTCCAATATTTGCGCTCCACCAGCTTCAGCCATCGCACTATACAGCTGATTTTTAGTAATAACCGAGCCATTAACTGTACCAACCGCTTTATTACCATCATTGCCTAATGGAGACTTATCGGAGTTGCTGGCAATATTCACGGATTTCGAAGAGGAATTGTAGTTGACATCCGCACCGAGCATCTCAGCTGCGGCGCGAAGAGGGATATAGGTTACCCCCTTAATTGATACTGGCTCTACAGTGGATTTCTGACCATTAACAATTAAGGTCATCTTCGTGGCTGCGAACGCACCTGCCCCTGCTGCAAGCATCATGCCGGCTACGACCAGCGTGGTTACTCCCACTCTACGAAATAAGATGCTGCCGTTATTTTTACTCACCAAATAACCTCCCGATAGAATCATTTCCGAACACTTTTATTCGATTTCATAATCGGATTCTATATCATTACGCTGTTAATATAAATCTTTTTTATCATAAAAAAACTCCCTTCAATTTGCCATACAAAGCAAATCAAAGGGAGAATTTGTTCAAACCGATTATATCGAATTGAAGCTTTTACATAAGGCATCTTTAAAACACTTCGAACATCAAGAAAGAACTCGTCTTAGTACAACGTCAGATATTGATCGCGCTCCCATTGGTGAACCTGGGTGCGATACATATCCCACTCGATTTCTTTCAGCTCGTAGAAGTGCGCAAGCGCATGGTCGCCGAGCGCGTCGCAGATGACTTCGCTGCGCAGCAGCTCGTCAAGCGCTTCTTTCAGATCGGACGGCAAGCTCGGGATGCCTTCGTCGATGCGCTCTTCTTCGGTCATGACGTACACGTTGCGGTCTACCGGCGCCGGAAGCGGCATTTTGTTCCGAATGCCATCCAAACCTGCCTTCAGCATGACAGCGAGTGCCAGGTATGGGTTAGCCGCTGGATCCGGGTTACGCACTTCGATGCGCGTCGACAAGCCGCGTGAAGCCGGGATGCGGATCATCGGGCTGCGGTTGCTTGCGGACCAAGCCACGTAACAAGGCGCTTCATAGCCGGGTACCAGACGTTTGTACGAGTTGATCGTCGGGTTCGTGATTGCCGCGAACGCGCGTGCGTGGCGGAGAATGCCTGCCATATAGTAGCGCGCCGTTTGGCTCAAGCCCAGCTTGTCGGACTCGTCGTAGAATGCATTCTCATCGCCGCGGAACAGCGATTGGTGCGCATGCATGCCCGATCCATTCACGCCGAACAGCGGCTTCGGCATGAACGTGGCATGCAGGCCGTGCTGACGAGCAACCGTCTTGACGACGAGTTTGAACGTTTGAATTTGGTCTGCGGCGAGAATCGCGTCCGCATATTTGAAATCGATCTCATGCTGGCCTGGCGCAACTTCGTGATGGGACGCTTCGATCTCGAAGCCCATCTCTTCCAGCGTCAACACGATCTCGCGGCGGCAGTTCTCTCCGAGATCTGTCGGCGCCAAATCGAAGTAACCGCCCTGATCGTTCAGCTCCGTCGTCGGATCGCCCTTCTCGTCGGTCTTGAACAGGAAGAACTCCGGTTCCGGACCGACGTTCATCGCCGTGAAGCCCATCTCTTCGGCTTCCTTCAGCACACGCTTCAGAATACCGCGCGGATCGCCAGCGAACGGCGTGCCGTCTGGCATATACACGTCACAGATCAGGCGCGCGACACGGTTCTCCGTCACCCATGGGAACACGACCCACGTATCCAGGTCCGGGTAAAGATACATGTCGGATTCTTCGATACGAACATAACCTTCGATGGAAGAACCATCGAACATCATTTTATTATCGAGCGCTTTCTGCAGCTGGCTGACCGGAATCTCCACGTTCTTGATCGTACCAAGCAGGTCGGTAAATTGAAGACGGATAAAACGGACGTTCTGTTCTTTCGCAATACGGGTGATGTCCTCTTTCGTGTAGCTCACAGAATCATCTCCTTCATGGAATAGTGTTGAATCGCTGTGTTATTTCTTGTTGTAGAAACGGGACAGTTGGCCTTGGATCAGCGATGCTTTGCCCGGACGCTTCTCAAGCAGCTGCTGCTTGAGCAGACGGTGGAGCTGTGCATCCGACAATTCGCGCCGCTTCACTTCCGACTGGTCGGTCACGACGGTTGCTTCCTCGGACTCCTTGGAAACCGGATTCATCACTTGCTTAATACCGGCAATATTGACGCCTTTCTCAATTAAGGATTTGATCTCTAGCAGTCTTTCGACGTCGTTGAATGAGAATAGCCGTTGATTGCCGGATGTACGTGCAGGAACGATCAGCTCGTGCTGTTCATAATAACGTATTTGCCGCGCGGTCAAGTCCGTAAGCTTCATGACGATCCCGATCGGAAACAGCGCCATATTTCTGCGAATATCATCACCCATGTCGCATCAACCTTCCAGTTCTGAATATATACCCCTATTGTAACCCCTCTACCAAAAAAGTGTCAAGTTGTGTGAGGTTTAATTACAATTAACTTTCGCTCCGCGAGAGTATGGAGAGCATTCAAAACGCCGAATTTGACATGAGCATACGTTAAGCCGCCCTGCATATAAGCAATGTAAGGCTCTCGGATAGGCGCGTCGGCTGAAAGTTCCAAGCTGCCGCCTTGCATGAACGTACCTGCCGCCATGATGACAGGATGTTCATAGCCAGGCATGTCCCATGGTTCGGGAACGACGTGGGCATCAACCGCGGCCGCCTTCTGAATGCCCTGCACGAACGCGATTAATTGTTCCGGCCGCTCGAATCGAACCGCTTGAATCAAATCGGTGCGCGGCGCTTCCGGACGAGGACTGCTATCAAAGCCGAGTTTCTCGAAAATCGCGGCCGCGAAAACGCTGCCTTTCAAGGCTTGTCCGACACTGTGCGGTGCCATGAAAAAACCTTGAAACATCGATCTAAGCGTTCCGAGCGTAGCCCCAACCTCGCCACCGATGCCCGGCGCCGTCAGACGATACGCCGTTAATTCGACCGCTTCTTTCGTCCCGGCTACATAACCTCCGGTTGGCGCAAGTCCGCCGCCGGGATTTTTTATCAGCGACCCTGCCATGAGGTCCACGCCAACTTGCGTCGGCTCAAGTTCTTCCGTGAATTCCCCGTAGCAATTGTCAACGAAGATGCGAACGTCAGGTTTCATCCCTTTAATGCGACGCACCATGTCCGCAATGTCGGCCACTGTAAATGAGGGGCGCCAGTCATAGCCGCGGGAACGTTGAATGCCAATGACCTTTGTCCGCTCCGTCAGCTTCGCTGCGACGCCCTCCCAATCGATTCCTCCATCTTCCTGAAGCGCTACTTCCCCGTAACCTATGCCGAAATCTTGAAGCGACCCTGTGCCGTCGCCAGGCTTGCCGATGACCTTGTGCAGCGTATCGTAAGGTCTTCCCGTAATGTAAAGCAATTCGTCGCCGGGCCGCAGCAATCCGAACAGCGCGCAGCCAATCGTATGGGTACCCGACACGAAATGCGGCCGGACAAGCGCCGCTTCTGCGCCGAATACATCGGCATAGACCAGATCCAGTACTTCCCGGCCCGAATCGTTGTAGCCGTAGCCAGTTGAACCATTAAAATGAAAATCGCTTACTTTATACCGTTGGAAAGCGCGGATCACCTTCCACTGATTGCGTTCCGCGGTCCGATCGATTGCGCGGAAGATCGATGCTGCACGAACTTCCGCTTCATCTGCCCAGCCGAGCAGCGTCTCCCACTGCTCCTGCCGGGGTTCTTCGTGTCTTGCGTAGTCATTCACAACCGTTGTCTCTCCTTATGTCTCCAATGCGAAATGCGAGCGCGAAAGTATTATTTTACGCTTGTTCGACGAATTCGTCCAGTTTATGACCATGGTGCTCGTAATCCTGCTTGTTCAACGCGACCGTCAGCCGTAGAATCTCGCCGTTCACCTCAAGCTCGATGACCTCGCCGGTCCGATGGGCAAGCGCGACCAGATCGCCCCGCTCCGCCGGGAATAGAAACGTCCGCGTCGCTCCGGTCACTTTGCTTTGAATAAGATCCAAAAGACGCGCACGGTCATCCGCATCATAAGCGTTCATGGCGATGAAGTCGCCGCTGCTGCCCGGCAACAATCCGGGGCCTTCAGTTGCGCACAGATCGATTTTGTTATACACGGTAATCTCCGGCTTGCCGGAAGCCCCTAGCTCGTTCAAAATCCGGCCGACGACCGCCATCTGCTCATCCCGCATCGGCGAAGAGCTATCGACGACGTGCAGAACCAGATCGGCTTCGTTCACCTCTTCTAGCGTCGCGCGGAAGGCGGCGATTAGATCCGTCGGGAGGTTCTGGATAAAGCCGACCGTGTCGGTCAGCACGATTTCTTTGCCGCTTGGCAATTTCAAATTGCGCGTGGTCGGATCGAGCGTCGCGAACAGCTGGTTCTCGACGTAGACGTCGGCATTCGTCAGCTCGCGCAGGAGCGTGGATTTGCCCGCATTCGTATAGCCGACCAAGGCAACCTGAATGACGCCGGACTTCTTCCGCCGTTCCCGGTGAAGCGTCCGGTGCCGGACCACTTCCTCCAGCTGCCCTTTCAAATCGGAGATCCGGTCCCGAATATGACGTCGGTCGGTCTCGAGCTTCGATTCGCCGGGACCTCTCGTGCCGATGCCGCCGCCCAGCCGCGACAAGTTCTTGCCATGACCCGACAGGCGGGGCAGCAAGTAGCTAAGCTGGGCTAATTCGACCTGGATGATGCCTTCGCGCGTCTTCGCGCGCTGCGCGAAAATATCCAGAATTAATTGCGTGCGGTCGATAATCTTCAGATCCAGCGCTTCCTCCAGGTTGCGCACCTGCGCCCCGGACAGCTCTTGGTCGAAAATGACGGTCGTCGCGCCAAGCTCTTCCGCCGCCGCCCTGACTTCTTCGACTTTGCCTTTGCCGATGAACCATTTGGAATCCGGCGTCTCTTTATTTTGGATGATCGTCGTCAACACTTCGACGCCCGCCGTCTCCGCCAAGTTGACAAGCTCCTGCAGAGAGTGCTCCGGATCGCCCGATGCGCGTTTGACTTCATCCGTAATGAAGCTCACTAGTATCGCGCGATCCTGCAGCTCGTGTTCGGTTTCGTAGGTTGTTGGTCGCATTCTCTCTTACGCAGCTCCTCTCGAATACTAACTCCTTGCATCCCATCGCAGATCTTCCGGCCGGATGGCCATCAACTCCTGCTTCCCGGGCGAAGCGCTCGGGTACTGGTGCAGCAACCGAACCGCCTGATGCCGGAATCCCTTCTCAATAATATTGCGCACATAGCGCGCATTGCTAAACGAGTAGAGCGTCTCCATCTTCTCGGCCATCAAATGCTGCCGCAGCTTGAAGAGCGCTTGGGGCATCAATGTGTATTCCCGTTCCTTGGCCATGAGCTCGGCGATCTGAATGAGCTGATCGATGCTGTAATCCGGAAATTCAATCTGAATCGGAAAGCGGGATGGAAGACCGGGATTCGTCATCAGAAATTGTTCAATCTCCAGGGGATAACCTGCCAGAATAAGCACGAATTGATTACGATTATCCTCCATCGCCTTCACTAACGTGTCTATCGCTTCCTTGCCGAAATCCTTCTCCCCGCCTCTTGCCAGACTGTACGCCTCATCGACGAACAAGACGCCGCCGATCGCCTTGCGGACGAGATCCCTCGTCTTCTGCGCGGTGTGGCCGATGTATTCGCCCACGAGATCGGCCCGTTCCACTTCGATCAAATGTCCCTTGGACAGCACGCCCATCTTATTGAACAACTTCGCGACGATACGGGCGATCGTCGTCTTGCCCGTTCCCGGGTTGCCCTTGAAAATCATATGATAGACATGCGAGCCGCTCGCAAGACCCGCTTCCGTCCGCATCCGGCTCACCTGCAGTAATGCGTAAATCTCATAAATTAGCAGTTTGACGTTATCCAGTCCAACCATGGCATCCAATTCCTTGCTGATCTCCAAGTATGGATCACCAGGCGTCTGCGGCTTGACCGCCACTGGCGGCTCAGGCTCCAGCGTGGGAGCAGCGCCGGTCGATACGTAAGGCTCGTGACTGCGCAGCACGACATTAATCTGCCTGGAAGGCCTTGCGCCTCCCGATTGCCCGGCTGAACCCGCTCGTTCGTTCATTGCCCGATCACCTATCCTTCGTATCCTGTTTCGTCCGGCGTCTTCGAAGCAATAAATGCTGGTGCCTCTTGCGAGTCTACCTCACGTACGCCGCACTACCCATTGTATTCTTGCAGAATGGGGCATATTAACAGATTCAGGATAAGCAAGCGGCCTGCCTTCAGAAACTTCCCGGCCATTGAAAGCCCGCACGCATGAGAAGCTCGTCCAGCTTCCATTTGGTATACGCGAGCACTTCACGGGACTGGTTATACGTTACCGACAACTTCACGGACTTGGTTCCTGCGGCCACCGTATTCTTATAGCCCAAGAATTGGGCAATATCGGCAGACCGGGATGCATGGTAATCATGGGTGACGATAATAAAGCTCTTCCATCCGTGCTTCGCGGCTATCGGCTGACTGAAGCGCAAATTCTCGTACGTGCTGCGCGCGTCATTCTCCAGAACGATTCGTTCCGCAGGAACGCCTTTGGCAAGCAGGTAATCGCGCATCCCTTCCGCTTCGGTCAATTTGGACCCATTGTGATCCAATCCCCCGGACACGATGAAATGTTTGACTGTACCCCGTTCGAACAGCTCATAAGCATAGTCCAACCTCTCTTGCAATCCGGGACTCGGCTTGTCCTTCCAAAGCGCGGCGCCAAGCACGATGGCGGCATCGGCATTCGGAAGCGGTTTCGGAACCTCGTAGCCGTTGATCCTCCAGAGCACATAGCCGAACCAGAACGCGAGCAGCGCGAATCCGGTGAGGGTGACGCGGAGAAGCAGCGCAAAAACGCGAAAACGCCTTTTTTTGCGCTGCTTCTTACGCGGCTTAACGGCCGGTGCCGTCATGACTCGCTCACCTCGCCATTCTGGGCGACGAGCGTCTTGCGATGCTTCAAGCTTAACGTGAAATAACGGAACCGCCCGCTCTTGATCGCCGAGAGCAGCCTTCCTGCCGTCTTACGTGCGAGCGCGGCATCTTTGTTCGTCACGGTGCCGTGCCGTACGGCATCCTCCAATTCGTCCTCGTCGAGAAGGAACACTTCACCGCTCGGCAGAACGACGACGTCTAGATACAGATCGTCGAACCAGGGCACCTGCTGGTCCGTCAGGCCTTGGGTTTTGCAAATATCGATATACCATTGCACGACCCGGTTCTTGTCATCGAACATCGTGGTGACGACGAAATGTTCACCCTTGGGAAAATGCTGCATCCATAGGTAGCCCCGATCAGCCAGACAAAGCCGTCGACCATTGTATTCTTTCCAAAGCGGTTCGCGCAATTCGTGTATGCGATACAACGTCACAAGTCCTCTGAACTCGTCGCCGTCCATCGTCAGACACGTGTAGCTTCTACGCAGGATGCGTCGCCAGTTGGCTCGGTCTGAAAATTTTCTCTTCATACGGAACGACCTTTCCGTCAGGATCGCAATCAACCCTTCGTTATCGTGTAGTGTAGCGTGTTACTAGTATATTCCGTTTCGTTAAAAAAAGCTTACCATAATCTAACGTCCATCTCCAGCCAGCGCATAAAATAAACCGGGCTCGCCTCGTCCCACGCGAATCGTTCGTCTAGGCACACAAAAAAAAGGGAGCGATATCCGCTCCCTTGCATAGCTATTTCACTTCAATCGTCAGATCGTCGATCGTCACTTCTTCCGTTGGCTGGCTAGGCTCGCCCTGCATGTTGGCCTCCACCGGCGTTTTGGAAATCGCGGTCACGACATCCATTCCTTCGCTCACTTTACCGAAAATCGTATAGTTCGGCTGCATGTTCAGTCCAGCTGCATCCGGACCGGTGCAAATGAAGAACTGGCTACCGCCGGTATTCGGACCCGCGTTGGCCATGGCGACAATACCTTCTTCATACTGATGGCCGTTATCCAGCTCATCCGGAATATCGTAGCCGGGACCGCCCGTGCCGTTGCCCAGCGGATCGCCCGTCTGAATCATGAACGTCTCGATGATGCGGTGGAATTTGATTCCGTTGTAGAACTTCTCGTTCGCCAGGAATACGAAACTGTTGACGGTCTGCGGCGCATCCTTCGCGAACAGTTCCACCGTGAAATCGCCCTTGCTCGTTTTGAAATGCGCCAAGTACGTCTTCGACGTATCAATGGACATTTCCGGCATTTTGTCCCACGATTTGGCCTGGGACGCGGAATCGCCGGTGTTGACCGCATTGCTATCCGCTGCGGCATTCCCACCGCTATTCGCAGCGTTGCCGGCATTGGTCTCGGTTTGGGTCGTTCCTCCACCGGTCGTCGCGTTACCGCCGTTCTCCTCGACTTCCTTCTTCGCGCCGCATCCCGCCGTCGTGGCGATCAGCGCAACTGCAAGAACTAGGGTCATAAACAGCCTTTTGCGTTGCATCGTCTAACCTCCGTTGTTTACTGGTAATGTCGGATCCACGGACGGATCACCCGGCAATACCGGAATGTTGCCGGCCTTCGTATCCGATTGGGGCTTCGTCCCATTGGTGCCGTTCCCGCCGTCTATTGGAGAAGTCGCGCCGGTGTTATTCGGCGTCGAACCGTTGCCGCTCGTGCCGCCCGGCGTACCGTTAGTCCCGTCAATGCCGGCGTCGCCATTCTGCGGCGTTCCGCCATTCGAACCATCGCCGTTCTGTCCAGTGCCGCCCGGCGTACCGTTCGTGCCGGTTCCGCCGTTCGCGCCAGCACCGTTATTCGTCCCGGTGCCGTTGTCTACGCCCGGTTCGCCGACTCCGTTGTTGACGCCGCCCTCGGCCCCATTCCCCTCGGTGCCGTCTGGGTTCTCGCCCGTGCCGTTGTTCGGCGAGCCTGTCTCGTCCGGATTCTCGGGTACGACCGGTTCCACCGGTTCGATCGGCTCCAGCTCTTCTTCAGGAATCGCGATCGTCAGATGGGCGGATGCACCGCTCTCGACATCGGTCTTCGCGTCGTAGGCCGTCACGTAATACTCGAACGTAAGCCCCGGCGCCACGCTCATGTCGTTAATCTCGGTTGAATCGACGGCGTCCATAAGCCGCTTGAATTCCGTCTCGGACGCTTCCTTCCGATAGACGCGGTACGTCATGTTTTCGCCATCGACCGGCGTCCATGACATGCGGATCATTTTGTTCTCGGCGTCGTATGCGGCCTTGAAGTCGCCGACCACGGTCACCGGCTGCTTCTCCTCTTCAACATCCTTCGGTTGTTTGAAGCCATTGACCGGCATGCCCTTCATGGCCGCCTTCATGACCTTGCCGAACATGGCCGCCGCCTGAGAGCTGCTTTTCTTGAGCAAATGCTCCTTGTCCGTTTTATCATAGCCCATCCATACCGCCGCCGTCCATTCCGCCGTATAGCCAGTGAACCAGGCGTCGCGGTTGTAGCTCGATTTGTAATTCGGTATGCCGTGCTGCGTCGTTCCCGTTTTGCCGGCAACCGGGCGGTCGATACGCGCCTGCGTCCCCGTGCCGCCTTTCTCCACTACGCCTTGCATGATCTCGGTCATATACCAAGCCGATTGCTCGCTCATGATTCGTTTCGGTTTCGGCGCATCGTACGTGTAGACCTCCGCACCCGTCTTGTCGACGATTTTGACAAGCGCATGGGCATCGACCGACATGCCGCCGTTCGCGAACACGCTGTAGGCGGTCGCCATCTGAAGCGGCGTGACGCCGTGCGTCAAACCGCCAAGCGCGATGGCCAGGTTGCGGTCATTTTTTTCGTCCAGCTCGAAGCCGAGCTTCTTCGCGAATTCCAATCCGGTCTTGACGCCGATTTCGTTCAGCAGCCACACCGCCGATGCGTTTCGGGATTCCTTGATCGACTGCGCAATCGAAATTGCGCCGATATATTTATTTTTGTTCGAGTCGGTCGGACAATAATCGCCGTAGCACTTCTTCTCGTCCATGACCTTCGACCACGGGAACCAGTCGCCCGTCGCAAGCGCGGGGCCATAGACCGTAACCGGCTTGAAGCCCGATCCCGGCTGGCGTTGCACGACCGCGCGGTTCCATCCTTTGCGCACGTAATCCCGCCCGCCGACGAGACCTTGGAGATTGCCGTTCGTATGGTCGATAATGACCATTGCGCCTTGCGCGAGCTGCTCGTCGACGCTCTTCTCGAAGTTATCCGCATCGGCGAACTCCTTCTCCATGACGGATTGCGCTTTCGGATTGAGCGTCGTATAGATGCTGTATCCGCCCATATAAAGCTGCTCTTCGGTAATTTCGGGCACGCGTTCCGCCGCTTCATCGATCGCGTAATCGACGAATGCCCAATATTTGTCTTGATTCGTTTTGTCGTCCTTATTTGTCGGCGGCTCGTACTTGAGCGCCTTGGCCTTCGCTTCCTCTGCCTGCGCGGCCGTAATATACTTCTGATCAACCATCAGCTGGAGCACGACGGCCATCCGCTCGCGAGAACGTTCCGGATTCCGGATCGGGTTATAAGTGCTCGGCGCCTTCGGCAAGCCGGCTAGCGTCGCGATCTCCCACAGCTCGAGATTTTTCAATTCCTTATCGAAGTAGACCTTCGCCGCCGCTTTGACGCCATAGGCGCGGTTCCCGAAGAAAATCCGGTTCAGGTACATCGTCAAAATTTCGTCTTTCGTCTTCTTGTGCTCCAGCGCCACGGCGATCGACGCCTCCGTCGCTTTGCGGAAAAACGTCTTGTCGTGCGACAGGAACAAATTCTTCGCCAGCTGCTGCGTGATCGTGCTCCCGCCTTCGACTGCGCTGCGGGCGATCACATCCTTCACGACCGCGCGGCCGATCGACACGAGATCGACGCCGTTGTGCTCCTCGAAGCGGCGGTCCTCCGTGGCGATGAACGCGTCTTTCATGAGCTGCGGAATTTCGTCGAACTCCGCGATTTCGCGGTTGACGCTTGCCAGCTTGGCGATTTGATCACCATTGATGTCATAGACGATGGAGGCTTCCTCCATGTCCATCTTGTCCCAGTTCGCGGTTAAAATCCGCTCGCCGTTGAGCACGATCAGCAAATATCCGATAATACCGCAAATGACGGCCAACGCCCCCGTAAAGAAGAGCCATATCATCAATTTCTTGCCGTTCATTTTTTTCTTGCCTTTCTTCTCCTTGCCCTTATTAGCCGTTCTTTTTACGCGCGGTCCATCAGCCATGAGCCGACTCCCCTCCTGCTTGACGAGTTGTGTGCGACCTCGTCTCTATTTATACCCAGTAGTAGTAAACGGCATTGGCGGCGCTTGAAACGCGTCCGGCCTTCAAACAGAAAAGAACAACCCTGCACGTGGCGGGTTGCTCTCTCGTGCCGTTATCCAATTAAACGCATCATGCCAAGAAAAAGTTTCATGCAAGGGAAGCTCTGGCCTTACGCTTCGCTGCTCGGCTCCTGCTGCATGAGCGACACGTTGCGCTGCGGAGTAAACGTCGATATAGCATGCTTGTACACCATTTGTTGGCGGCCATCCGTATCGATGACGATCGTAAAGTTGTCGAAAGCGCGGATGACGCCGCGAATCTGGAAGCCGTTCGTTAAATAGACCGTCACCGGGATGCTGTCTTTGCGAAGTTGATTAAGGAAAGTATCCTGAATGTTGATTGATTTGTTCATGAACGTTACCCCCATTATCAAAAAGATTGGTCAGAGAAAGATTCAAGCTTCATCCTAAACTTTCCTGCTATTATAGCATGAATCGCCTTCAAATTCTCCTGAATATTTTCGCCGGCTTCCACCCATGCGATATCCTGCATATGCCGGAACCATGAAAGCTGCCGCTTGGCAAACCGCCGGGTGTCGCGCTTCAGCAGCTCGACGGCCGCTTCCAGCGTCATCTCCCCGTTCAGGTAGGCGACGATCTCCTTGTAACCCAAACCATGCATGGCGACGCTGTCTTGCGGCACGCCGCGGTCGAGCAGTCCACGCACTTCGTCCACCAGCCCCGCGTCGATCATCGCGTCCACGCGGCGATTGATCCGCTCATATAACAACGCGCGGTCCGTCGTCAAGCCGATGATACACAATTCGTAAGGCGACGTTCGTTTCTGTCCTTCAAGTTTGTCGGATAGTTTGCGTCCGGTGAGATGAAAGACTTCGAGCGCGCGAATAACGCGGCGCACATCGTTCGGATGAAGGCGCTGCGCCGTCTCCGGATCCACCTGAACGAGCTTGACATGAAGTGCCTCCGCGCCGTGGGTATCGGCGTACAGCTGCTGCTCCTGCCTGAATGTCTCGTCCGATCCGCTCTCGGGGAAATCGTAGCCGTATGCGACCGACTCGACGTACAGACCCGTTCCTCCTACGATGAAGGGAAGCTTGCCCCGCGAGCTAATCTCTTGAATCAGCCCGCCGCAGCGCGTCTGGAATTCGGCGACGGAGAAAGGATGATCCGGCTCGCAAATGTCGATCAGATGATGCGCGACGCCTTCCATCTCCTCTGGCTTGATCTTGGCCGTCCCGATATCCATACCCTTGTACACTTGCATCGAATCACCGGAAATAATCTCGGCGTTCCAGTGCTTCGCAAGCTCGATGCTCGTCTTTGTTTTGCCTATAGCCGTCGGTCCGATCAACACGAGCAGCTTCGGTTTGCGTTCTTGCGTTCCTTCCATGCTCATGTAGGCTTGATCACTCCGTAGGCGATTTTGTTCACGTGCGCGCAGGCGAAGCCAAGCCGTTCGAATTCTCCGCTGCCCGCATGCTCCTTCATAACGACGGACTTTCGAGCGACCCGCTTCGCATGCCGAATCGTCTCCACGTCCAGCGCATCGCGATTAGCCAGCGAGCGGAGCGGCGCAAGCGCCGAGGATTCATGTACAGGCTGGCGGAACATCGGGTCGAAATAGACGATATCCACGCTCTTATCCGGCAGCTGCTCCAGGTAAGCTCGGTGGTTGCCCGCGCGCATCTCGATCCTGCGCATCGCCGCATTCACGTCGTCATGGGCCGTCTCGTACGTCTTCAGCCCTTCCCGCACGACCGCGCACAGCACCGGCTCGCTCTCGATGGCAATGACTTTGCCTGATGGACCCGCTGCGTACGCAAAGACGATCGAATCCGAACCGAGTCCCGCCGTGCAGTCGACGATCGTGTCGCCATGCTCGCAGCCGCTGATCTCGACAAGCGGGTCGCGCTCGCCTTTGCGCAGCCTTTTTACTCTAACATATGCCATGCTCGGATGGAAATAAAGCGGCTGCTCCGCATTATCATAAAAGCGCAGCCCCTGCGGATCCACGACCAGCAGAGGCTCGCCACCGTGTTTGTTTCGAAGCCCGGTCAGCGTCTCCTGCCTTCTTGGCACGAACTTGCCGCCGAGCTCTTCGCTCAGATCTTGCGCCGCCTTGACGACTTCGGGCAATGGCTTCTGAGGTGTCGTAACGATCATGACATCACCCGCTTGAACATTTTTTCCAATTGATACGTGGTCATATGCACCACGATCGGCCGGCCGTGCGGACAAGTGTATGGCTGGATGCACGACGCCAATCGACGCAGCAAGCCTTCCCCTTCTTCTCGCGTCAGCCGGTCGTTTGCTTTGATCGACGCTTTGCAGGAGCACATGATGGCCGACTTCTCCCGCAGCTTGCCGATGTCAACCGCGCCCTTCTCGGACAGCAGCCATTCGGTCATCTCTTCGATGATCTGCTGCTCTTCGCCGCGCGGCAGCCACTCGGGATGGCTGCGAACGAGGAATGTATTGGCGCCGAACGGCTCGAGCTCCACGCCTGCTTCCAAGAGGAGCGGCATTCGGCTGGTTATCAAAGAAGCTTCCGTCGACGTGAACTCCAGGGTCATCGGCACGATCAGCTGCTGGCTGGCCTGCTGCGGCCGCGCGAATTTCTCCAGGTAATACTCGTAATTAATCCGCTCGTGCGCCGCATGCTGATCGATCAGGAACAGTCCCTCTTCATTCTGTGCGATAATGTAGGTGCCGTGTAATTGACCGATCCAATACAGCTCCGGAAAATCAACCTTCGGCTCGCCAAGCGGCTGTTCCGCCGGGATGCCTGCCCGGGAGTCGGCCGGTGATGTCGGCAATCCCATATTCGTCTCCATTTCTTCCGACGATCTCTCGTCCTGCGCAACCATCCAACTCCCCGTCTCCTTCTGACCGCTGTCTACATCAGGCGTAGCCGACGGCGCAAAGTCGTCATCCCAATCTTCCAGCCCTTCCACGGGACGAGGCGCTGATTCTAGGCTCGGATTGGATGGAGGCGCAGCCATGCTACTCTTCCCGATGCTATAATCCGCAGGCGCAGTGGCGCTGCCGGCAGCCGTCTCGCGAATCGCGAACGATGAATCAGATGGCGGCGCGTACAACCGTTCCGTCGTGTCCTTGGGCACGGTTGGCCTAGCCGATTGCCAGGAAGCCCCGGAACTGCCCGGACGATCGGATCCAACCCGCGGATTGCTCATCGAAGTCCCTTGCGCCGAACCGTTCCCGCCGAACATATTCATCGTTCGAGCGCCAGGGGAGGAGGATGAGGCTTGACGCTTATCGCCGGCGTTAAACCGTTCCATCCACCCTTCCGGCTTGCGGATGTCCGTCACGCCCGGCTCGGGCTGATGGAACGAGATCCGCTCCTGCACGAACACCGGTTTGGACCGTTCAGCCGGTGCGGGCCCTGGAATATGGCGCTGCTTGCCGAGCGCCTTTGCGACGCATTCTTCGACGAACTGCCTCAGCTCTGCTTCCTTGCTGAAGCGCACCTCCATTTTGGACGGATGAACGTTCACGTCGAGCAGGCTCGGATGCATGCCAAGCTCCAGTACGATCATCGGGAAGCGGTTGATTGGCAGCAGCGTATGATATGCCTGCAGAATCGCCTGATTGATAATGTAGCTCTTGATGTATCGTCCGTTCACCACGATCGTAATGCCGTTGCGATTCGCGCGCGTCTGCTCGGGCTTCGAAATATAGCCGCTAAGCGTGTAGTCCGGATGATCGCCGGAGACGATGAGCATCGCCTTCGCGGCGGTCGTCCCGTACACGGCCGCGAACGCCTGCAGCCGGTCGCCGGTGCCGAGCGTCCGCAGCAGCACGTTGCCGTTATGCTTCAGCGTGAATGCGATGCCCGGATGAGCCAGCGCGAGACGGTTGACGTAATCCGCGATATGGCCGATTTCCGTCTGAATCGATTTCATGTATTTCAACCTGGCCGGGGTGTTGAAGAACAAGTCCCGCACCGCGATATCCGTCCCTTGCGGCGTGTTCGCATCTTCGACATTGCGTATCGTTCCGCCTTCGATGACAAGCCGCTTGCCTAGGCCAGATGTATCGACCGCGGACACGCATTCCACCTTGGCGACGGCCGCGATACTCGGCAGCGCCTCGCCTCGGAAGCCAAGGCTTGCGATCCGGAACAGATCTTTGCTCGAAGAAAGCTTGCTCGTCGCGTGGCGGAAGAAGGCTTTCTCGATATCGTCCGCATCAATGCCGCTGCCGTTGTCCGTAACCCGCACGAGCGTCAGACCGCCCTCTTCGATGACGATATCGATCGTCGTGCTGCCGGCGTCGACCGCATTCTCGACAAGTTCCTTGACGACCGAAGAAGGACGCTCGACGACTTCGCCCGCCGCGATCTGGTTAGCCAGCTGTTCATCCAGTACGTTGATTTTTCCCATAGATTTAGAAGCTCCTCCTTCCGCATTCGCCTTATGTTTACTTGTCGTTCATCAGCTGCAGCTTCATCTCATTGAGGTACTGCATCGCCTGCATTGGCGTCATGTTGAACAAATCCAGCTTGCGAAGCTGTTCGGCCAGCTGTTCGGCTTTCGGGCTTGCCTTGCGGGTCTTCGCCGGCTCGGGAGCGGGCTCATCGAAGATAGACAGCTGAACGAAAGCCGCGGCGGGGGCGCCCGATGTCACGGCGACCGTTGCGTGGGCGGGATCCGGCATCGACGTCGCGGCTGCAGCGCCGGCGCGCTCATAAACCGCTGAGGGCTCCGCAACGGCATCGACGGTCGCGGTCTCGCTGATATCAGCTTGATGCCCGATAGTTTCGTCGCCGTTCGTGCGATTCGTACCGCCTATCGCTTCACGTGCAGGCGCAGCTTCCTTTGCCGCAAGCCGGACTTCTGCCGGTTGCTCCAACGATTCCAACAATGTGTAAGCACGCGATATGATGCTCTCCGGCAAGCCGGCCAGCTGCGCGCAATAGATGCCGTAACTGCTGTCGGCAGCGCCGGGAACGAGCTTGCGCAGGAACGTCACGCCGCTTGCGTTCTCTTGAACGGCCATGCACGCATTCGCAAGCCGCGGCAGCGAATCTTCCAAATGCGCAAGCTCATGAAAATGAGTCGAGACGAGCGCTTTGCATTTCACTTCCGTATGCACAAACTCGATAACCGCTTGGGCGATGGCCATCCCTTCAGCGGTCGACGTGCCGCGGCCGAGCTCGTCGATAATGACGAGACTCTGCGCGGTCGCCTTCTCGGTCATCGTCTGGATGTCCTTCATCTCGACCATGAACGTGCTTTGCCCGCCGATGAGGTCGTCCGCCGCGCCGATCCGCGTGAAGATCCGGTCGATCAGCGGCACGACCGCTTTCTTCGCCGGCACGAAGCAGCCAATCTGCGCCATGATGCAGATGAGCGCGACTTGACGCATATACGTGCTTTTGCCCGCCATGTTCGGTCCCGTAATCAACAGCATCGCGAACGCATCGTCCGTCAATGCGGTACCGTTCGCGATGAAAGGCACGCCTTCCATGACCGCTTCCACGACGGGGTGACGGCCTTCTTCCACGACCAGATCGTAGGCTTCCGTCACATCCGGACGGACAAACCGCTGCTCGCTGCTCACCGTCGCCATCGACTGGTAGACGTCGATCTCCGCAACCATCTCCGCCAATCGCTGAAGGCGGTGCATGTGGCTTGCCAAATGGTCGCGCAGCTCGACGAACCGCGCATATTCGAGATCGACCATCTTCTCTTCGGCTTCGAGGATCAGGCGCTCCTTCTCCTTCAATTCCGGCGTGACGAACCGCTCCGCGTTGGCGAGCGTCTGCTTGCGCTCGTAACGCCCTTCCGGCAGCATGGACAAGTTCGCCTTGGATACTTCCAAATAATAGCCGAACACTTTGTTGTAGCCGATCTTCAGCGACTTGATGCCCGTCGCCTCGCGTTCGCGACGCTCCAGATCGGCCAGCCATTTCTTGCCGCTGACGCTGGCATCGCGAAGCTGATCGAGATAGTCGTCGTACCCGGCCCGAATCAATCCGCCCTCTCGCACCGAGATCGGAGGCTCGTCCACGATTACGGTCGCGATCATCTCGGCCAAATCGCCGCAATCGTCCACGTCGTCGACCAGGGCGCGAAGCGTGGACGAGCCGGAGCCCTCGCAGATGGCGCGCAGCGCCGGGACATGTTGAAGCGACGTCTTGAGCGCGTTCAGATCGCGTCCGTTGGCGCTGCCGAACGCCACCCGTCCGACCAGCCGCTCCAAATCGTAGATCTCCGACAATTCACGGCGCAGATCATCGCGCAGAATGAGATCGCGGTGCAGCTTGTCCACCGCTTCCAGGCGCGCGTCGATATCGGATTTGGACAATAACGGCTTGTCGATCCAGCGCCGCAGCAGACGCGCGCCCATGGACGTGCGCGTCTTGTCGAGCAGCCACAGCAGCGTGCCCTTCTTACTGCGGTCTCGCACCGTCTCGGTTAGTTCGAGATTGCGGCGAGTGAACGGGTCCAGAATCATGAACTGGTTCGGTTCATACGCGCGAATACGCCGTACATGGCCGAGCGAGCGCTTCTGCGTCTCCGTCAAATAGCCGGTCAACAGACTGATCGCCTTGTATCTCGGCTCCGACAACGCCTCCAGCTGCTCGCGGTCGAATTGCGCCTCGAGCGCCTCTTGCTCCATCATCTCGCGAGCCGTGAAGAGAACGGGACGATTCCAGCTAGCCGCGACCGGCTGCAGCGCGGCCAACGCCTCTTCGTCGCCGACGATCTCCGCCGGGTGGTAGACGTTCAGCTCATCAGCCAGGACGTCGAGCATAAGCGGCACGCTCGTGACATACAGCTCGCCCGTCGTCAAATCGCAGGCTGCCACGCCGTAGCCGCCGCGAATGACGGAGACGCCGACGATGAAGTTGTTCGCCTTGTCCGCCAGCGATTTGGTCTCCATGACCGTACCCGGGGTGACGACGCGAATAATCTCGCGGCGCACGACGCCTTTGGCAGCCGACGGATCTTCGACCTGCTCGCAAATTGCGACTTTATAGCCTTTCTCGATCAGCCTAGCGATGTACCCTTCTGCAGAGTGATAGGGAATGCCGCACATCGGGATGCGTTCGTCCCCGCCGCCTTCGCGACCGGTGAGCGTGATCTCCAGTTCGCGTGACGCAAGAATGGCGTCATCGAAAAACATTTCGTAGAAATCGCCCAATCGGAAAAATAGAAACGCGTCCTTCGCGCCTTCTTTAATGGATAAGTATTGCTGAATCATCGGGGTATAAGCCGCCATGCGCGCCCCTCCTGCGTATATTTCGTTCCCTCGTGTCGGTAAACACCAGAACTCCATTATAGCAGATCGGACCTATGGTTCACACCCCGCGAGCGGCTGACGGGAGGTCTAGCAATATCCGCCAATCGGGCGAAATCGCCGTTCTCGCAAGGCGCGATCCCCCAAGCGGCGCGGATATCCAGCGTTTCGTCCCATATCACGCCGTCTCGCAGCGATAGCATGAAAGGTTCAATGCCGGTCGACAGCATCTTGTAGGTTGGCACATTCCGAATCGCCGAGATTAACGGCTCCAGACACTCTCGCAGCGTTTCCCGATCCCCCCGGTAATAGGCAGATGCATATCGATCCTCCGATGCCGGACAGTAATCGAGGTTGTTCGACTCCAGCGCGCACAATAAAGCAAGGGACAGGGCAGCCTCGCATGCAAGGGGAGAGACGAGCCAACTAGGCAGCGTCCGGTACTCGAATCCACCGTGCGGCTGCTGCCGGCAGTCGCCCATCACGCCGAATTTCGGCCTTCGCTTGCGACCCGAATCCGCTTCGGCCATCGCGAGCGGAAGCGCCACATAGCTATCCAGCTGGCGAAGCAGCCGATTCGTTAGCGGCACACCGCTCAGATGAATATGTCCGCCGAGCGCAAAGCCCGCTACCGGCATCGCGCCAGCTACCCACCGCAGTCCGTCTTCCTTAATACGCATCTGGGCGATCGATAACAACCCTCTGATATGAGAGACGACGATCGAAGGCGCGGCATTGGGCGCCGGTCTCAGTTCCGCGACAGGCCGCGCGATCTTCCCGCCGATAACCATCGCGTCCGTCCCCGCCCCATGACCGCCGCCCAAGTAACGATCGGCGGGAACGACTTTCCCTTTGCTGTTCACGAGAAGAAACTCAGGATCGGCGCCAATGAGAATCGACTCATGGCGCATTCGCCGAAGCGGCGCTGCTATGCGACGCGCCAATCCTTCAACGGCATCCATCCAGAACTCCGCCGCCGGATCGCGGCCAATCTCGCCCGGAAGTCGAACCGCATCCACGATGCATTTCCCATTCCCGGCCAGCGACAGCTCCACGACGCCGGCGTCCAAGCCCAACGTATAGATCGCCCGCACCGCCGTCAGAGCTGCCTTGCGATAAGCGGTCTGCTGCGGATGAAGCGCCCTTTGCTCCAACCGCATGCTCGCCTGCGCGCCGCGTCCCATACCGGATGCCGCTCTATGCTTCGTCTCTCCTATCGGCCGACCGTTCATCCGGCTGTCATCGTGGATCCAGCATGCGTCAAGCACTTGGTCTTGGAGCACAAGCACGCGAATCTTGCGCTCTGCCTGCCAGCCGCCGAGACTTGACGCCTGCGCGTGACGATCGACGCTAGCGCCCAGAGTCACACCAATAAGCTTTAGACGCTCGCCGATTCCCTCACGCTTCATGGCTGCGAACCGCTTGGCATATCCATTCAGCACGAGCGGAGTGCCCCCCGCCGCTAGGGCAGCCGGCCACGCCGCATCGCCGATGACGAGCACGACGTCGCCGGCTTCGGGCAACTCTCCCGCGTGACGCTCCTCCCGTGTCCGCAAGCGACTCCCATCCCAAATCCATCCGATCCCAGGCACGGCCTCTTCCTCCCAATCGTCATGAATGATGCATCACACAAGACGGGCATCCTGAATTTATGAAAAAAAAAGAGGGCTCTCGCCCTCGAAAATGATTCCGCTACCGCATAGGATAGCGTATACGAACCGCAAGCCCCAACTTACAGTTCGTCGTCCAACAAGTCCGGATCCAGATCCTCGAAGTCGCCGTCATCGCCGAAGTCGATGTCTTTGCCATCGTCGTACGCGCTCGGGAAGACCGCTACGACGACTTTCGTTTCGGCGATCAACTCGACCGCAAACTCACGCTCGACGCGGATGACGACGCCCTTGCCGCTGCCCGAAATGTTCGCTTCGATGCAGTTCGGCTCCTGCGTGGCTTCAGCCGCCACCTCTTCCGTGGATGCCCGGTGCTTCGGGTCCAGGTACGAGAGCGGCACGTTCTCCACATAGGAGAGCGTCTCTTTCGCGACGTCGGTTTGCGAGTTTTTGTTGTAAGAATACCAAATGTTAACATCGTAAGTACCGATTACTTCGATCCCGTCCCCGGAACGCACCGCTTCGTACTGGTGGTTGATGATCCAGGCGCCCAAAATGCTCGTGGGATGATGAGGCGGCGTAACGGTGTGAGTTACTGTGGAGAACTTACGACCTTTGCCGCAGACAGCTTTCGTTAATATCTCTCTACGCTGAAGCTGTTTATCTGCAATAGACATTGAGTTAACCTCCTCCATACAATCATTCAATTAAAGTGTATGCAGGACATAGGCGTTTGTTGATAAAACTACGGCTCGCGACGGCGTTTTTTTAGTTTGCCGTTCGCGAACCGCGCGCCATCCCTACGCAATCCGACCTCCGCCTTCATTAGAAGCACGCTGATTCGGGATAACCCGGCAGCAAGCCGGCTGCCTATTATATCGCCGTTGTTTCGCTCACCTTTCCCTACAAATATACGATTGAACATTATCATGTAGTACTCGGCGGGCGTCTCTTTTTTTGCGTTAGAAATGCGAAAGGCTGCGCCGGAAGATTCCGGATGCAGCCTTCTTCTACTATAACGGTCTCGCTCGTTGCACGGGACGACTGCCCATCAAGCGTCACGCCGGGTCTGCCGTCATGCGCGCCGCCTTATGTTTCTTCCACCTCTTGGCAATCGCCAAATAGCGGTTAAGCTCGTGCGTCAGCTCCAGAATCGCGGCTCGAATTTCGAACTCGTCGCGGCTGGCCGGCAGCGCCATCTGCTTGAAGCGCCCTCCAAGCTCGCTCAAATGCCGCTCCACGATGCCTTCATACACATCCGACTTCACCTCGTCCGCCAGCAGATCGAATACCTCCGCAGCCAATTCGCCCTGCGGCAGCTTCTCGTAGACGAGCGACACGCACACCAGCATGTCCGAGACCGACTCCAACTGCAGACGCCGCATTTCGAAATAGGTTCGCCAATACCGAAGTTCCGCGGCGTCTTGTCCGGGCACCCGATTCTCCAGCGCCAGATCTGCTCGCCTAATCCCTTCCTCGATCGCCGCTCCCGCTTCGAGGAGCTCCGCGCCGTCCCACACGTGCGACGGGTCGCGAAGCGTCCGGGCCATCTGGTTGAAGATGCCGCTAAACAACGCTTCCGTCCGATGCCGAAGCGCGGCGAGGTTCCGGTCTTCGCGCGGCATGTACAGCATGTTCACCACCGTCGCCCAGCCTAGACCGACGAGCAGCAGCAGCACCTCGTTCACAATGATCGCCGCGGTCACTTCCGCCTTGGCGTAGACGTGGAAGACGATGACCGCGCTCGTCGTGATGCCGTCCTTCAGCGCAAGACGCGACATAACCGGGAAGGCGACCAGAATGAAGAGCGAGATGACCCAGATATGAAAGCCGAGTGCCGCGAACAGCACCGACGCGAAAAAAAGTCCCAGCACCGACGCGACGAAACGGACGAAAGCGCTCTGAAGCCCTCTCTTCCGCGTCACCTCGACGCCTAGAATCGCAAGCAATCCCGCCGCCAACTCCGGGTCGAGCCCGAGCGTGCTTGCGGTATAAATCGCCGCCAACGCGGCAAGCGCCGTCTTGATTACCCGTATGCCCATAGTTCCTCCACTGCCATGCAGCCCGCGCCGGGCGCGGGCTTTTCCTCCATCCTACCGCTCGCGCCCGCCTCGCGTCAACCAATGTTCGAACGCGGCGACCAGGCGGTACATGACCGTGGCCACGACGGCAATGACAAGCAAGCTGGACAGCACGATCGTGAAATTGAACACTTGGAAGCCATAGATGATGAGGTAGCCAAGACCCGATTTGCTCGTAAGAAATTCGCCGACGATGACGCCAACCCACGCGAGCCCGACGTTCACCTTGAGCTGCGAGACGATAACCGCGAACGAATCGGGCAGAACAACGTAGCGGAAGACTTGCCATTTGGAGCCGCCGAACAGGCGGACGACCTTAATATAGCCAGGCGCTACCTCGCGGAATCGGTTATAGATGACGATCGTCGTAATAATGACCGTCACCGATAACGTCGTCATGACGATGGCCAGCATGCCCGGTCCGAAGCCGACAATGAAGAGCGGCCCGAGCGCCACCTTCGGCATACTGTTCAAGACGACAAGATACGGATCGGCCACGCGCGAGACGAACGAGAACCACCATAATAAAGCGGCGATCGCCGTGCCAAGCAGCGTTCCGAGCATGAACCCGACGAACGTCTCCAGCACCGTAATCCCGGTATGCGGCAGCAGCGAACCGTCCATGAGCGAACGCCATAGCTGGTCGAACAGCTTCGTCGGGTAGCTGAACAGCAATACGTCGATCCATTTGTTACGCCCGGCCAGCTCCCAAGCGCCGAAGAACAGCACGAGCAGCAGCGCTTGCGTGAGCCGCACGGCAAGGGTCGTCTTGCGCGCGCGGGCCAGATGCTCCCTATGCAGACCGGCGACCCATTCGCGGCCCGTTTCGGTTGACGCGGCTACCGATGCCCGTTCGCTCGCTTTCGGATCCGACAAATCGCTCATATCCCTTCACCTCCCGCTTGTTCGCCACGTTCAAGCGCCTCCCACAACGCATCGAACACGCGCTGGAATTCCGGCTGCTTGCGCGCCTCCGTAGGCGGCAATGATCGAATCTCGTCAGGGATGTCGAAGACGGCTTGGATGCGGCCGGGGTTCGGAGCAAGCACGATGACGCGGTCGCTCATCGCGGCCGCCTCAGCCAAGTCATGCGTGACGAGGACAGCGGTTTTCCCCCTGGCCGCGAGCGTCTCATGTACCAGATCTTCCAACTGCAGCTTGATGTGCATATCGAGCGCCGAGAAAGGCTCGTCGAGCAGCAGTACATCCGGCTCCGTCGCGAGCGTGCGAGCGAGCGCGACCCGCTGCCTCATGCCTCCGGACAGCTCGTAGGGCATCTTCGTCTCCGTTCCCGCAAGTCCGAGCTCAACCAGCAGCTCGCGCACCGCTTCAAGCGAAGCGGCGTTCCGGCCGCCCGCAAGCGTCAAGCCAATCGCCGCGTTCTCCAGAATGGTGCGCCACGGAAGCAGGTAATCTTGCTGCAGCATATAGCCAATTTTGGGTGAAGGACGCACGACTCGCTCGCCTCCGGCAAGAACGGTCCCCTTCGTCGGGGTCATCAGTCCGGCGAGGAGACTAAGAACGGTCGTTTTGCCGCAGCCGCTTGGTCCGACGAGACTGACGAACTCGCCCCGCCCGATCGACAGGCTTAAATTTTCGACGGCCAAGCTCGCTCCCTGATCGCCGACGTAGACATGGGTGATATTTTGCAGCTCCAGCAGTGTATCCAACGGCCTTCTCTCCTTTCCCCTCCGATCTTGCCAATCGTTACTTCATCGCGTTCTCCGCGAACGTGTTATCGACCAGATCATCGTGCGCAGGCTGCCCTTGCAGCTCGCCGGCTGAAGTCATAACATCGACCAGATTGTTCCATTCCGCTTCGTCCACGATGGGATCGGTGGCGTAGGAGCCTTGGCTCTTATAGCGGTCAATGACCGAGATGGCAATGGAGCGGTCCGTATCTTTGAAGAAGGGCAGCACGACGTCGGCGATTTCTTCCGGGCTATGCGAGTCGACCCACTGCTGGGCTTTATACACGGCGTTCGCGAATTTTTGGACGGTATCCTTGTTTTTCTTGATGAAACTTCTCTTTGTCATGAACACGGTATACGGCAGCTTCCCGCTCTCCACGCCGAACGACGCGACGACATGACCTTTGCCTTCTTTCTCGAAAATGGACGCTTGCGGTTCGAACAGCTGCACGTATTTGCCCGTGCCGGATGCGAACGCCGCCGGAATATTCGCGAAATCCACGTTTTGAATCAAATTCAAGTCTTTCTGCGGGTCGATGCCCTTCTTCTTCAACGTGAATTCGCCTGCCATCTGCGGCATGCCGCCTTTGCGCTGGCCGAGGAAGTCCTGCCCTTTCAAGCTGTTCCAATCGAAGCTGCCGCTGACGGCTTCCCGGGCGACGAGAAACGTACCGTCCGTCTGCGTCAATTGCGCGAAATTGATGACCGGGTCATCCGATCCTTGCTGGTGCACGTAGATTGACGTCTCCGAACCGACCAGCGCTACATCGATGTTACCGGCCAGCAGCGCGGTCATCGTTTTGTCGCCGCCAGCGGTCGTCGTGAGCTCCACATCGAGCCCTTCTTCTTTGAAGTAGTCTTTCGCGATCGCGACATACTCCGGTGCATAGAACAATGACCGCGTCACTTCGCCGATCGTCACTTTGACCGCCGATTCGCTGCTTCCACCGCCGCAGCCTGCAAGCGTCCCCGCCATCAGGGCAAACGCCAGCAGCAGCGCCCCCGCTCTCTTCTTGCTCATGTCCATTACCTCTGCTTTCCGCTTGGAAGATGTAGTGTAGCCTATGCGGGGCGAAGTTCGACGGTGACTGCGTTCCGGACCGATACCAGGTCTAAAGACCGATTTTCAACAAAAAAAGGAACGTCTCCCAAAATGGAAACGTTCCTCAATTCACCTCTTATGTTACCTATACCCGGCGGAACGCTAGCGAAGCGTTGATGCCGCCGAAGCCGTACGAATTGGATACCGCGGCCGCAGTGCGCGCGTCGCGGCCCGCTCTGGCGATCAGATCGACCGGAGAGAGGGGATCCGGGTTTTCGAGATTCGACGTCGGCGGCAGCCATCCCTCCTGCAACGATAAGCAGGTGATCGCTGCCTCGATCGCGCCGGATGCGCCGAGCGGGTGGCCATATAACCCTTTCGTCCCGCTAACGGCGACAGGGCGGTCGCCGAAGACGGCGCGGATCACCTTCGATTCCGTCACATCATTGAGCGGGGTCGAAGAACCGTGCGCATTAATATAACCAACCTCATCCTCGCTCAAGTCCGCGTCGCGAAGCGCTTGCCGGAGCGCGCGGGCCGCTTGGGTGCCGCTCGGCAGCGGCGCGCTCATATGGTAGGCGTCGTTGCTAATGCCGAACCCCGACAATTCGGCAATGATTCGGGCCCCGCGCGCCCGCGCATGCGACTCCTCTTCGATGAGAAGGACAGCCGAGCCTTCGCCCATGACGAACCCGTCGCGGTTCTTATCGAACGGGCGGCTCGCCTGTTCGGGCGCCTCGTTGCGCGTCGACATCGCCCGCAGCATATCGAATGCGCCGAAGGACAGCGGCGCGAGCGGCGCCTCCGAGCCGCCGGCCAGGATGAAGTCCGCTTCGCCCCGGCGAATGGCCGCAAGCGCGCGGCCAATAGCCACGGCGCCCGAAGCGCAGGACATCGCATTCGTCTCGTTCAAGCCCGTGAACCCGAAGGCCATCGCCATATTGCACGATGCCGCTCCGCCGAACACCGAGAAGCCGAGTGTAGGGGAGACGGATCGATAGCCACCGACGAGAAACTGCCCGCATTGCTCCTCCGCATAGGCAATACCGCCGAGCGCGCTTCCCATCAGAATGCCGGCCCGTTCTGCGTCCGCCTCCTCCGGTTTGATGCCGGCATGCGCCAGTGCCATGCTCCCTGCCGCAACGGCCAACTGCGAATACCGATCCATCCGGTGCGCGCGCTTCTTATCCATATACTGCAGGGGATCGAACCGCTCGACTTGCGCGGCGATCTGGCTGCGCAGCCCGCCAGATTCGAACCGGTCGATCCGCTTCACGGCGCTCTTGCCGCGTTTGACGCCCGCCCACAGCTCTTCGGCACCAATACCGATCGGCGTCACGCAGCCGATACCGGTCACGACCGCTCTCCGGTTACCCATTGACCGCCGCCTCCAATCGCGATTCGGTCGCCAGCTTCAGACCCGCCAGCGTCTGATCGGCGATATGATGGACGAACACGTGCCCGATGAAACCGCCCGCCATGCGTCGGCCAATTGGCGGCTGCTTCCACTCATGTATGATCGACACGTGCGTTCGACTTGGTCCATCCTGCACCAACCGCCATTCGACCTCCATCCCTTTCGTAACACCGCGAATATGGCGGTAACGAATGCGCCCCGCTTCCCGGTCGACCTCCATCGTGCTGATCCACCAGACCGGCCAGTTCATACGCTCGAACTGGCGGTGAGCGGCCATCTCCACGACGCCGCGCGTCTCCAGATCCCCCTCCAGCACGCGAACTTTGCGATAATGCTCAAGCCGCTCCGGCCATAGGTCGATTCGTCTTGCATAGTCGAACACGGTCTCGATGGGACCGTTGATTTCCATTTCGTTCAGCGTCCGCATGGGCTTGTCGCTCCTTTCAATCTCTGTCCTCGTGTTCGTGCCCAATATCTGCGATGGAAGCCGTCATTCGCTCGCGCAGCCGGCGATTCCACCGCAGTCCTCCGAGTGCTCCGCGGAATAATAACGGGTGGCGGGTTCCGTATTCGATCATCCGCTGCAGCCTGCCGCTAGCGGCGAATTCGTCCCGCAGCCGGATGCTGTACTGCTGCAGCGGCCAGTCGAGACCGGACCGCAGCGCGGCGAGCGCAAGCGGTACCGCCAGCTCGGCCGAACGAAGCGCCTTATAAATACCTTGTCCCGTCAGCGGATCGTAGTAGCCGGCCGCATCGCCAATTAGCATAAGACCCGGTGCCGCTGCCGCGTTAGGGCGGTCGAACGGGCCGCAAGCTAGCACGTCGTCGACTGGCTTTGCGCTCGCAAGCTTGTCCGTCAGATATGGCATGCCTCTTGTCGTCTCCCGAATAAAAGCCTCCGTTCTGCCGGCAGCATGTCTCGCATGTTCACCTGTAACGCCGATCGTCATATTCGCCAATCCCCGGCCGACCGGCGCCAGACCGACGACGATCCCCTTCTGCAAATGCAGCTCGATCATGTCGCCCAGTTCCGCGGAGGCCTCCACATGAAACGCGAACGATGCTTTCTTCAGCTGTCCCGAACGGTTCAACCCGGCTGCACGAGCAACGCGCGATCGCAAACCGTCTGCACCGATGACGAGCGACGTACGAAGTTCGCAGGTCCGGCCAGACGCAAGCCGATAGGTCACGCCGCAGGTTCTAGCCCCTTCGCGAAGCAGGCCTTCCACGCACGCGCCTTCCAGCAGCTTCGCGCCGGCGCGAACGGCCTCCGAGGCAAGCCACTGGTCCAGCTGGTCACGCGGACACGACATGCCGACAAGCGCCTTCGGGAACTTCGCCTGAAGCAGCGATCGTCCGTAATGCAGCCGCCAGCCCCGAATGCTCACCTGATCACCCGGGTAGCAAGCCGCTGGCGGCAATCCCATGCGCGCAAGCGTCTCCACCGCGCCTGGATTGACCGACTCCCCGCATGGTTTGCGTCTCGGATGACGCTGCGCTTCAAGTATGACGACACGCAGTCCTTGCGCTGCCAGCATGCGAGCCGCCGCACTGCCCGCCGGACCGGCGCCGACGATGGCGACGTCCGCGCTATTCATGGCCGACCAACGCAAGGCGAAAGGGGAAATGCCGTTTGACGTTTCCTTTGACGTTCGCCCTCGCGATCAATTGGGCGGCTTCGCCTGCCGTGAATGCTCGCCTGACCGACAACGGCCCGTCATGACGAGTCACCGGACTTCGCCAGACGAGCTTGGCCAACAGCTTGGCGGCCGCATAAGCGGCGGGATGGCGCTCCAGGTCCGTCACGACCCAGCCCAACCGGCACACCCTCGACAACTCTTGAAGCACGAGGACAGCATCGTCCTCCACGAAATGGTGGAGAGCCAGATTGCAGAAGCCGATATCGAAAGCGCCGTCCGGATATGCAAGGGCGCGTCCGTCTCCATGCTCGATGCGAATCGATTCAACATGTGCGGTCCGTTCAGCGGCCAGCCTCAGAATGCGAGGATGGATATCGACGCCCGTTATTTCGACCGGGATCACTTGTCGGCGAGACCACTCCGTAAGAGCCAACGACACGTCGGCCAGTCCCGTCGCCACATCCAGCACCCGAACGGCGCGGTGCTTGGGCGCTTGTCGCATGAACTGCCGAATGTGACGGAAGAGCGCAGGATTCCCGCCCATATAACGGTTCACGTGCCACACTTCCTTCAAGCTTCGAGCCAGCTCCGCATCGTCCACGGCCGTGACGTCGTCGAGCAGCTCTTTGTCCATTAATCGCTCCAGTTCGGGTCCCTCCCTCGCCGATTGTTCTCCACGGTAGTGTTGGATAGATTTGCATGAATTATCCAGCATATCTGGAAAAACATAGCCAAACATAAAAAGACGGCTCCAGGACCGATGTCCCGAAACCGTCTTTCCTTATTACGAGCCCCGTTACGAGAGGCGCATAACTCAAGTGCTCTACAGCTTGTAAATATCTTTATATTTGCGCTCCAAATAACGTACAAGATAATCCGGATCCAGCGGCTTGCCGGTAATAGCCGTAATCAACTCCGACGGCGTGCGCAGCTTCCCGTATTGATACACCTTGTCGGTGAGCCACGCTTTGATCGGATGCAGCTCGCCCTTCTCGACCAGCTCCCACACATTCGGCATTTCCTTCTCGAGCGTCTCCGACATTTGGGCCGCGTACATGTTACCGAGCGAATAGGATGGGAAGTAACCGAAGGCGCCGCCGGACCAATGCACGTCCTGGAGCACCCCTTCGCCGTCGTTCTCTGGTGTGATGCCAAGATATTCCTTATACTTGGCATTCCACAGCGCGGGAAGCTCGGCCGCCGTCACGCCTTCATTGAAGATCTGTTTCTCGATCTCATAGCGAATGATGATATGCAAGTTGTACGTTAATTCGTCGGCCTCAATCCGGATCAAGGAAGGCTGCACGACGTTCGTCGCCCGGTAGAACTCTTCGACCGGCACGTCGAGCTGACCCGGGAACAGCTTCTGCAGATCGCCGAAATAACGGTTCCAGAACGGACGGCTGCGGCCGATGACGTTCTCCCAGAAGCGGGATTGCGATTCGTGAATGCCCATGGACGTGCCCGTGCTCAGCGTCGTGCCGTCCAGCTCCTTGCAGATGTTCTGCTCATAGAGCGCATGGCCGCATTCATGGATCGTGCCGAACAGCGCGCTCGTCACGTCGTCGTCCAGATAACGGGTCGTAATCCGCACGTCGCCCGTGCTAAGTCCCGTCGCGAACGGATGCACGCTTTCGTCGAGACGTCCTGCTTGGAAATCGAATCCGATCTGCTCCAGAATGAACGTGCTGAACTGCTTCTGGGCTTCCTTGCTGTACGATTGCTTCAGAATGCTTGTATCCGGCTGGTGCGGGGAAGCGGCAATGGCGCTTGCGAGCGGCACGAGCTTCTCGCGCAAGCCCCCGAACACCCGGTCAAGCTCTTCGGTCGTGATGCCCGGCTCATACATATCAAGCAGCGTATCGTAGCGGGTCGCCTTCGCTCCCCATAGATCGATGAATTTGTTTGTATATGTAATGATTTTGTCCAAATAAGGTTGGAACGACGCGTAATCGCCCGACGCCTTCGCTTCTTCCCAGAACGATTCCGCCTCCGAGGTCAGGATGACGTATTCTTCGTGAAGCTTCGGCGGGATTTTGACGCTGCGGTCGTAGTCCTTGCGCGTCTCGGTGACGAGTTTGCGGTTGATCTCGCTTAGCGACGCCAGTGTTTGGGGCTTCTCCAGCTCGGTCAGCCATTCGCCGAGATCGGCTCCGGTCTGAAGGGCGAACGACTGCGACGATAGTACGCCGACCGCCTTGGAGCGGGATTCGACGCCTTTGCGCGGCGCTCCGGTCCGCATATCCCAGAACAGAACGCCAAGCGCTTCCTCGTAGCTTTTGATCTGTCTAATGCGCTCGAGAAATTTCTCTAATGTCTCTTCCACAATTGCGCTCATGAGCATGCCGCCTTTCGTTATTAGATGAAGACATTCTGTCTACTACTTGATACTACAATTTGCAAAACGTATAATCAACTTTAATTGGTTCGGCTCTTTGCTAAAAACAGAGATGGAGAGGAGCATACCTATGCATTTTACTTTCACGACAAACGCCATCGACCGCCTTGCGCCAGAACTGGACGGCACGGGCAAACAGCTTCGGCTGCTCTACGACACGGAAGGCTGCGGCTGCGTGATGAACGGCGTACCGACTCTGCAGCTGATCGATTCGCCTTTCTTCGGGGACGCGCAAGGCACGGGCGATCCTTTCCCCGTGTGGTACGAGCCGAACTACGAAGTTTTCTTCGAACCGCAGCTGAAGATTGATTTTAACGCGTCGCGCAACGCCTTCGTCCTGAAGAGCGACAACCAGACGTATACGACCAATCTCAGATTATTGAAATCCTAGCTGTGGCAAGTCCGATCAACGAAACCAATTTTGCGGGAGGGGCACAATGAGCAGACTGGAACAGATTTTGGCGCATAACGACGCTTTTGTGGACAATCATAATTACGAGGAATTCCGCACGACCAAATTTCCTGATAAGAAACTAGCGGTCGTCACCTGTATGGACGCGAGATTGACGGAGCTGCTGCCCAAGGCGCTAAACCTACGCAACGGCGATGCGAAAATCATCAAGAACGCGGGCGCCATCGTGACCCAGCCATTCGGCAACATTATGCGTAGTATTCTCGTGGCCGTGTACGAACTTGGCGCGGAGGAAGTACTGATCATCGGCCATTACGAGTGCGGCATGACTGGCTTGAATCCGGAGTCGGTCCTCGGCAAGGTGAAAGACGTCGGCATTCAAGAGGACGTCATACATACCCTGGTACATTCCGGCATCAACCTGAAGCGCTGGCTGACTGGCTTCGACAACGTGAAAGAGAGCGTGGAGAACAGCGTCAGCATCGTGCGCAACCATCCGCTGCTGCCGCCGAACACGCCGGTCCATGGACTTATCATTCATCCCGAGACAGGCAAATTGGATTTGATCGTGAACGGTTACGAGAAGCACCAACGCTAATTGTATATCGTTAATCGCAAAGAGCTTTCTTCCCTGCCGCTTAGGGCATGTAGAAGAAAGCTCTTTTGTTCGTTCTTCGGACGTTTCATCGGCCGTCTCTCGCCTTTAGCGCGGCTTCCCGCGCAGCCAGAACGTCAGTGCGATCGCGCAGACGGTGGCGATCGGTCAACGCTTCTTCACGCCGGCTGGGCGCCCCCCAGACCAGACCTTCCCGGCGCGTAATTCGATCGCATTCGCCCTTTAGCCATTCATCATGAATTGGCAGCTCGACGTCTTCAAAGGCCTCCCCTGCCTCGGCCGCATCGCACCGTTCGATTATTCGTATCATCGACCGGTCGCCGTCCAGCCCAAGTCCGTCCAATGACTCGGCATTCAGCCGCCGCTTCGCTTGGGCGAACATTTTGACCGCGCCGGCCAAGTTGCCTCTGCGGTGATGATAACTGCCCACGGCAAGTTGGATTAACCCCACCCACACCTCGGCCAGCGGATCGCCGGGATGGCTCTTCCAATGATCCTCCAGCAGCTCGTGACATTCAAAATAGTCCCGAGTGGCATGAAACTCCACCAAGTACTGGACATATGCCCACGGATATCGCGCTACCCCATCGCGCTCGCCCATTTCGCTCCCCACCCTGTCCACGATATTTATAGGAAGAAAGAAACTCGTTCTCGCATGAAAGTTGAAACCTTTGATTATATTAGACGTAATTGTACGGAAAGGCAACAAAATCAATACGGGTCCACCCAGGAGGAGAACAACAGATGAAGAAAAGTATGCTGCTTATTATGGCGTTCACGCTCATCTTCGCAGTATTTGCGGGAACAGCCAGCGCAAAACCAAGAGGCGGGTCATTCAAATCGCCTAAACAAAGCTATTCGTCGACGCCTAAGAAAACCGATAATGTGCAGCAAAGCAATTCCGGCACGAAAAACACCACGGGGGCGGCAACAACGACCAAACGCGGATTCTCAAGCGGCGGCAGCTTCATGAAAGGCCTCATGATCGGCGGTCTCGCTGGAATGCTCTTCGGTAGCATGTTCATGAACATGGGCTTCATGGGCGATTTCCTTGGTCTTCTCGTGAACCTGTTCGCCATCTTCCTGCTGTTCGTCGCGATTCGCGGAATCGTTCGCTACTTCCGCAACCGCCGCAAGCCGCATTATCCGAATGATCACCAAGGTTACTAATCATGCGGATTTCGATGGACGAAATCATCAATGCGGTCTGCCTCAACACGGCGGATCGCAAGGGCGTATCACCGTCCGACGTCGAGGTGCAGCTTGCCTGGGACGAGAATTTAGGATTCACCGCTGAAGTGTGGGTTCAAGGCAGAAACCAATATTTGGTGGAAGCGAACCTGCTGGAAGCGATCGAACAGTATATGTACAGGGAATACAACAGACGCGTATTCCGTTCGCAAATCACGCTCGACGTCGAGGACGAGATTTGGGCGGATATCGCCGATTAGTAAACAGATTAAGCCGGGACCGATGGGTTCCGGCTTTTTTTGTCCGGCTTGCGATTGCTAAATATCGGAATATGTCGAATAAACGCAACATCCGCCTCTCTTCTACGTCTAATAGAAAGCTAGACAAACAAGAAGAGGTGAGATGAGCTCGATGATAAACAAATGGAGCGTTCTACTGGCCGGCATGATCACGGCTCAAAGCATCCTGGTTGCAAGCGCGCCTGCTGCGGACGCCGCTACGGATCTAACGACTAAATTTCGCGTCTACCAGAACGATAAGGCGCTCAAAGAATTCAAAACCGATACTCAAGCAATCGCCTATGCGAAGAGCTTCTCTTATAGCCATATCGAAAAAATTACCGACCGCGTCTGGGTGTGGGACAACTTCCCGCGCTACAAGGTGTACGAGAACGGGGTCTCGACGGCTGCGCGCGAATTCCAGACGCTCGAACAAGCCAAAGCGTTCGCCAAAAAGCTGAAGTTCGCGCAAATCCGCGATCTCCAGCAACCGGGATGGATATCGTATACGTACCCGAAATATCAGCTGTATCAAGGCGATAGAACATCGGCGGCTTGGAGCTTCGCTACGCTTGCGGATGCGAAGCAAGCGGCGAAATATTATTCGAATGCGCACGTCATGGATTTATCGGCCAACCAATGGGTGTGGGACAACTTGACCGCTGCGCAGAAAGCGACGATGCGCGCAACGTCGACTCCTGCCTACATCATTACGGTTGCCGGAGAGAAGGCAAACGATTCGTCGTACAGCTTCTTGGCCGACGCCATCCGCGCTTCGGCCGGCATTGCCGGCAGCGCCGTCTTGAACACATCGACCGGGAAGATCGTCCATCAGAATATAGCGCCCTACATCGTCAATCAGAACGGACGCGCCGTTCGCTCCTTCTTTAACTTGGAGAGCGCCATCGTCTATGCGAAAGGTCTAAGCGGGGCGACGATTACGAAAGACGGTCTGGAGTGGTGGACGAACGCGCCATACTTGAAAGTTGTGAAAGGCGACGAAGTGCTGAAGCAATTTTTCACCCGTCCATCCGCTGTTGCGTATGCTTCACAGGTGACGAACGCGATCGTCATGACAGCTGAAGGCCGCGCGCTCTGGAATAACGCAAGCAAGTTGAAGCTGATGGGCTGGAACGGGACGTCAAGTACGAAGACGGTACTCGCGCAAGTCGCCCAGACGCAGGGACTCGACACCACCTCGCCGACATGGTTCGTGCTGACGAACGCAGACGGCACGATGATGGACAACTCGGATCCAGCCGTCATCTCGTCGTTGCAAGGTTCGGGTATCAAGGTCGAGCCGCTCGTGCATAACCAATTCGATAAAAACTTGACACGCGCGTTCTTGAACAGCCCGGCAGCCCAAACGAAGTTCATAACTTCGTTAATCTCGCGCCTGGATACGCTCGGCCTCAAAAGCATGAACCTGGACTTCGAGGGCATGTACGGCGGAGACCGCGCGTTATATACCGAATTCGTCCGCAATCTCACCAAGGCGTTGCACGCCAAAGGCATGACCCTCTCCATCGATCTGCCACGCGGCGACGTGAAGTGGGATGCCAAGACCGCATACGATATTGCAGCAATCGGCCAAATCGTAGACACGGTCATGATTATGGCCTACGATGAGCATTGGAGCGGCAGCGACGAGCCTGGATCCGTCGGCGGCATGGACTGGATCGAAGAAGGCATCAAGCAATATTTGGCGTATGGCGTACCGCGCGACAAAATCATGCTCGGCATCCCGTTCTACGTCCGCGAATGGCGGATCGACGCGTCGGGCAACCTAGTGGATAACAAGGCGATCTACATGAAAGAAGTGCCGCGTCTCATTCAAGAGAACGGCGCAACCGGCACTTACGACGCCGAATCCGGCCAAATGAAATACACGTATACGAAAGACGGTTATACGCACGTCTTCTGGGCGGAGACGGATGCGACCGTCAAGGCTCGCATTGAGCTTGCCCGCAAATATGATCTCGCCGGCGTTGCGGCATGGCGCCTCGGCTACGAAAGCGCCGATCTTTGGTCGATGCTGCTGCAATACAAATAAGGAAACACGCTCTTATTGCTCTTATCAATCGTTAAACAATAAGAACCTGCATGGCAACAAGCCATGCAGGTTCTTCCTTTATTTGTCGAGCCTATTCCGTTTTGTTGTCATTCTGCAGCATCTCCAAATAAGCATCCAACCGGTCGAACCGGTCTTCCCATAGCCGCTGGAACGATTGGATCCAGGTCTGCATCTCCTGGAGAGGCTCTGGCCTTAGATTATAGATCCGCTGATTAGCCTGCGGACGCACGTCCACGATCCGCGCCTCGTTCAATACTTTAAGATGCTTGGACGCCTGCGGCTGACGGATCCCCAATTGATCCGCGATTTCGCCTACTGTCAACGGCCCATCACGAAGCAATTCAACCATCTGAAGCCGGTTGGGTTCGGCAAGCGCGCTCAAAGTTGCAACATCCATCTCTTCGCCTCCGTTTCGTGATGATGATGATGCGTACCTTATGAAGAATATACTGAGACGGGAATATTGTTGTCAAGGAACGATCACCTGAACAGAACAAGACCCCACCCTATGACAAAGGTGGAGTCTACATGATTATAGCATTAACCATCGATAAGATGAAATCATTGCCGCTCTCTTACCGCCATTCTCCAATAAATTCAGGTGCGTCATAATTAAAGTAATCCTCAAGTATGCGATCGCGATCGTCCAGGAACAGCTGATCCGCCACTTCGCAGACGAGACGCGGAACGGCGAACTTCATACCCGAGAGCGCAGAAGCCGAGACGCCGCAGCTGACCAATGCCGAATAGGTGAACGAGAATAGCCCGTACAGCTTCCTCTCGCCCTCTGCGTCGCGACTTTGGAACGCGAAGCCTCTAGACAAATACGGATGCGCATCCATGAGCGGGTTCGCGATTTCTTCCGGCGCCTTGTATCGGTCACCCCATCGCACGATATGGCGTTCCACGAGCGCAAGCTCCGGCCTCAGCGCCGGATCGGTAACAAGCCCCGTGCTAATGATCAGAAAGTCGAACGTGAACTCGCCGTGCGGCGTCGTCACGACTGCGCCATCCTCGCTCTCCTTCACCTCCAGCCACGGCGACGCCAAATGGAGTCTGAAGCCCGGCCAAGCGGAAGCTCGTTCGAAGGTGTCGTTCGTCGGCGGTTGATTGTGCCGGAAGAAATGGGACATAACGCTGTACTTGTCATCGTCCCCGAACGCGGCGAACCGTTCGATCATGCCCGAACCTTCCATCTGACGGATCGGGTTGATGCGGGGCAGCTCGCTTCGGCGGATGAATACGTGTGCCTCCGCGACCCCCTCGCTCAGCGCGAAGTTCGCGTTGTCGAAGGCGGAGGCGCCGCCGCCAAGAATGGCGATTCTCTTCCCTCTCAGCGCTTCGATATCGATCCGATCAGACGTATGGGCGTACAGGCGAGCGGGCAAGTTTTCCTTAATCATCGAAGGCACATGCCATTGACCTCCGCCTTGAATTCCTGTCGCCAGCACAACCTTCCGCGCGAGCAGCTGAGTTGCAGACGCTCCAGCCCCTTCGATATGCAGCCGATGGATACCTTCCCCCGCGGAATCGATCAGCTTCAGCTTCGTGTCGTTCTTGACCGGCAAGGCTAATATGTTTCTATACCAGCGAAGATAATTCATCCATTCGCCGCGAGGGATTTTGCCCAGCGCCTCCCATCCATCCGGACCATGCTGCGCTTCCCACCATGATCGGAACGTAAGCGAAGGAATACCCAAATCAATGGAGGTCAAATGCTTGGGCGTTCGCAACGTCATCATTCTCGCATACGTTTCCCACGGCCCCTCCAACCCTTCTCGGTTCTCATCGATGATCAGAATATTGGATATTCGTTCACGTAGGAGTCCGAAGGCGATCGATAGCCCACTTTGACCGCCTCCCACGATAACCACATCATAAATATGGCCGTCGGGATGATACTTCGGCTTGATCCAATCCGGTCCGCCGTACGCAAGATAGGACAAATCTGCCTTTACGCGAGCTTGTAATGCTTCAAGACTCATGATATCCCCCGCCTTTTTGAATTTCCTCACTTATCGCGTCATATTTAAGAACAAGCGATGTAATTTATATTCTTATCATACGTCTGATTGCAGGTCATTTGAAGCTTATGTTCGATTAGTTGTCATAAAGACTAAAACGCTGCAACCATTCTTGTTCAAAATAACAAGACTTCGGACACGTCTTTCGCATCCCATCCGTCGAAATAAAAAAAACCAGACCCCGCTAGGGTCTGGTTCATGCGGACTATTGTTCTTGTTGAGCACTGCGTCCAGCTGCGGATTGCTGCTCGAACGCTTCGGCTGCTTCCTCGGCGGAGAACTCGGTATCGTTCTCGCCTGGTACTGGAAGCTGGTTCAATTTGGTCGATTGAACCTCGCCTTTGTTCAATTCGTTTTGCGAGTTAGCCATGCGCGCACACCTCCTTCTTTCAGCACAACGGTCTTTAGTTTGTCCGACTCATGGAATATTATGTATGGGGAAGAAGATCCTAAAAGACGTGGTTAACCGTACAGACGATGTCAACTTTTTCGAGGAAAATAAAGGAAAGTAAAAGAAAACGTCGAATGACTAGTAAAGACTCACGAAAGGAGGAGCTGCCGACTGCATGCGTTCACGCTCGGTCTTAACGGGGAATCGGACGAACCGAACTATCGCCGGGACATTAGCGATTGCTCCGATATAGGAATGGCTTGCCTGTTTACATATGATTCCGAATGCCGTACACTCATGGAGGAATCTCCCGCTGGCAAAATTTGTGTCCGAAGTCCCCTTCCCGCTCAAGACCGACCCACTACGTTTGCGCGGACGCGCTTTTCCTACCGAGGACGAAGCGGCGGCGCGTAAAGACGCGTATCATATATGAAAAGCACGGTTTTCGCTCCTCGCACCTGTTAACCCTGCACCTGTTCGCTTTCGCCTTCTATGCAGTCCATCACGATTTCGCGACAGTCTCCTCCGGGCTGCGGCTTCGTTTTTCTCGAAACCGATATCTGTTACAATACGGCAAGCCCCGGCATAATGCATATATACGCATGGGTGGAACGGTTACTATCTTCCCATTACGCCTCTGCATCATTATCTGCAAATCACGCCAGCTCGTTACCCATGAGCCGGCAGCGTTACGAGCTTAGGCCAATTATGACGAGGAGGCACGCCTTATGGCTACGTTAGCGGATATTAATAACGAGATCGAACAGCTTCGCTTGCTGCTCAATACGGTTTCGTCGGAATCGCCTCTTACCGCATCCGTCGTGGTCGATATCAGCCAGAAACTCGATTTGCTCATCCTGCTACACTACGAGTTGTCTCAGCAGCTGCGGTGCGCTTTGTAAGTTGGATAGCACGCTTGATCTATAGCACACAAAAAAATGCAGCTCTTCGGCCTTCCGAAGGAGCTGCATCTCTTTTTTGGGCATACGCGCATTAATGCGCAACCGTGTTGTACGTCATAATCCAGATAGAACCCAGCACGATCGTCAGCACGATCAAGAGGCCGAGCAGCAATGACATCAGATTGTATCGCGGCTTGCTCTCTTCGCGCAAATGCATGAAGAACAGAAGCTGGACCAAAAATTGCAGAACTGCGGTCACGAGCAGCACGACGTTCGCCGCCGTGCCTTCCACGTAGTCGTTCAAGACGAGGACTAAGGGAATAATCGTCAAAATGATCGAAAGCACGAAGCCGATGACATAAGATTTGAGCGAGCCGTGTCCGCCGTGCGCATCATGGCCATGTGCGCCGCCTTGATGTTGTGCCATCTTACATCACCCCCATCATATAGACGATCGTGAAGACGAAAATCCACACGACGTCCAAAAAGTGCCAGTACAAGCTAATCACGTTCACTTTACGCTGCGTGACCGGCGTAATACCGCGGCGCGAAAGCTGAATCATCAGGCCAATCATCCAGCACAGGCCGAGCGAGACGTGCAAACCGTGCGTTCCGACCAGGGTGAAAAATCCGGAGAGGAACGCGCTCGTGCTGATCGTTGCGCCTTCATTCACCATTTTGATGAACTCGGCGACTTCGAGCGTAACGAAGGAAGCGCCCAGCAGGACCGTAACGCCCAGCCACATAATAAGCCCTTTGACGTTCTTCTTGTGCATCGCCAACACGGCAAGACCGCTCGTAAAGCTGCTCGTAAGCAGGATGAACGTTTCGGCGATGACGCCTGGCATCTCAAACAACTCGTGCGCTGTTGGACCGCCATTCGTATTGCCTTTCAAGACGATATACGTGGCGAACAACGTCGCGAACAGAATACAGTCGGTCATGAGGAAGATCCAAAAGCCGAATGTCTTCATCGACTCATGTTCGTGCTCATGATGCTCGTCGTGACCGTGACCGCCGGCGGAATTGCCGCCGTGTGCCGTATCGGTATGGGCAGCCGAGAACGGCCGCGTTCTAAACTTGCGTGTCAACACTTAGTTCGCCCCCCTTAAAGCGGCTTCGGTACGTTTGACTTCGTCGACCGGGATATAGTAATCCGTGTCGTACGAGAAGGAACGCGCCAGCAAGCAGATGAAGACGCCGATCATGCCAGGGATGGCGAAGAACAACCAGTCAAATACGAAACCGAATCCGGCCACAAACCAGCACACCGACATGATGAACGGAATCGCCGAGTTCTTCGGCATATGAATCGGTTCAATCGCCTGCGGCTTCTTCGTGGACGGCAAGCCGTTTGCCTTGCGTTGCTTATCCTCCCAGAAGTCGTCTTGCTCTTGCACCTGCGGCAATGTCGCGAAGTTGTAGAGCGGCGCCGGCGAAGGAATCGACCACTCCAGCGTGCGGCCGTTCCATGGATCGCCCGTCGTATCGCGTTCCATGAATTTGATGCTGTGCGCGATCTGCCATACTTGGAACAGGAAGCCGATGCCCATCAGGAAACCGCCGATCGTGGACACCAGGTTAAGCGGTCCCCAACCCATGTCCCAGCTGTATTCGCTGACGCGGCGAGTCATGCCGTCGAGCCCCAGGAAGTACTGCGGCATGAAGCAGACATAGAAGCCGATGTTCCACAGCCAGAACGCCCATTTGCCGAGCTTCTCGTTCAGCTTGAAGCCGAACATTTTCGGCCACCAGTACGACAAGCCCGCGAAGTAACCGAACGCTACGCCGCCGATGAGCACTTGGTGGAAGTGCGCGATCAAGAAGTAACTGTTATGGAACTGGAAGTCAGCCGGCGCGACGGACAATAATACCCCCGTCATACCCCCGATGACGAAACACGGAATGAACGCGAGCGTCCACATCATCGGCGTCGTGAAGGTAATCCGACCGCGGAACATGGTGAATAGCCAGTTGAAAACTTTGACCCCTGTCGGGATCGCAATGAGCATCGTTGTGATAGCAAAGAATGCGTTCACGTCCGCGCCCGAGCCCATTGTGAAGAAGTGGTGAAGCCACGTAAAGAAGGACAGCACGCTGATGATCATCATAGCGAACACCATCGATTTGTAGCCGAACAGCTTCTTCTTGGAGAATGTCGCCACGATCTCCGAGAAAATCCCGAACGCCGGGAGTACAACGATATAAACTTCGGGATGACCCCACATCCAGATGAGGTTGACGTACATCATCGGATTGCCCCCGCCGTCGAGCGTGAAGAAGTGCGCGCCCAGATAACGGTCAAGGAACAGAAGCGCCAAGGTGACGGTCAGAATCGGGAAAGCAAAGATAATCGTCACGCAGCTGGACAGGACCGACCAGCTGAACATCGGCATCTTCATCAGCTTCATGCCTGGCGCACGCATCTTGAGAATGGTGACGATGAAGTTGATACCGGTCGCCAAGGAGCCGATACCGGATATCTGTATACCCCATATATAGAAGTCCTGACCGACGCCCGGACTATGCGATAGCTCCGAGAGCGGCGCATACGAGAGCCACCCGGCATCCGGCGAACCGCCGATGACGAACGACATGTTGAACAGCATTGCGCCAAAGAAGAACATCCAGAAGCTTAAGGAGTTCAGGAACGGATAGGCCACGTCCCTTGCCCCGATCTGGAGCGGTACGACGATGTTAAACAAACCGAACATGAGCGGCATCGCCATGAAGAGAATCATGATGACGCCATGTGTTGTGAAAATCTGATTATAGTGCTCCGGCTCCAGGAAGTGGACATCCGGCAGCGCGATCTGCGTCCGCATAAGCAGCGCGTCGACGCCGCCGCGGAATAACATAAGGATCGATGCGATAATGTACATAATCCCGATTCGCTTGTGGTCGACGGTCGTCAGCCATTCGCGCCAGAGCCAGCCCCACTTTTTGAAGTAGGTCAGTACCGTGATGATCGCGATGAGCGCCAGGGCGATACTGACATCGGCACCATAGATAAGCGGGTCGCCCGTGACGAAAAAGTCCCCGGCGAACTCTTTGATATTCTCTAACATGCGGTCTCTCCTCTCTTTCCGTTATTCGTGATCCGCATGATGCTCATGATCCATGTCCATATCAGCGTCCATGTCCATGTTCATTTCCTGATCATCGGCAGTTGATTTCGATTCGGTGCTTGTTTTCGTTTTCTCCGTGCTTTCGGCCGACTCGCTGCCGTGATGGTGTCCACTCGAACCCGGTACGGCGTATTTGTTCACAATTTTATCGAAGAGACCTTCCGGATAACCCGAGAACGACTGGATTTCGGCCGTGCCTTGCTCAGCCAGCTTATCGTAGCCTGCCATCGTCAACTCCGAACCGGTACCTTTCACTTCTTTAACCCATGCCGCGAATTCTTCTTCGGACGTTGCGGTTGCATCGAAACGCATCTTACCGAAATCCTTGCCGCTAAAGTTCGCGCCAGCCCCATAATACACGCCAGGATGATCGGCTTGCAGGAACAGCGTCATCGCCATGCCCGACATGGTGTAGATTTGGCCGCCGAGCTGCGGAATCCAGAAGGAATTCATCGGCGCGTCGCTCGTCAGTTTGAATTCGATCGGCCGGTCTTCCGGAAACTTCACGTAGTTGACAGTCGCGATATCCTGTTCCGGATACGTGAACAGCCACTTCCAGTCAAGGGACGTAACCTCGATGACCAGCGGTTCCTTCTCGGACTCGAGCGGCTTCGATGGCTCCAGATGGTACGTGTAGCGTACCGTCACGACGGCGAGAATGACGATGATGACAATCGGAATGCCCCACCAAATCGTCTCTAATTTCGTGCTATGCTCCCATTTCGGCTTATACGCCGCTTTGTTGCCCGGTTTGTCCCGGTAACGCCATACGATGATGGCGGCCAAAATCAGGACAGGCACGATAATGACCGCGCATAGCAGCGTCGAAATCCAGATCAAATCCCGCTGCGAATCGCCTACCGGTCCCTTGGGATCAAGCACCATAGGATTACAGCCCGACAGCAGAACCATCGTCAGCGTCAGCATGAAGGCTGCGGTGATTCGTTTCATTGCGCTGCGCTTCTTCACTTTCTCATCTCCTTACGGCCGTTCATTGTGGTCGAACTTTGTGAAATTTGTTTCATGCCATAACCATAACAGAAGTCTTCTCACTTTTCCTTATCGTTAACAAATGCGTCAACGAAAATTAGATTTTCTGTAATATTTCCTTCACCATTTCGACGATATTTACTTTTAACCGCGCCAAACGCAAAGGAACCCCCCGGTTGTCCCGGGAGGTTCCTGCTTCAAGCGAATGCTTGTCAATATGCGGTTGCTGCTATTCGATCCAGCGTTTGTTAGATGCGCTGCTCACTGTCGGAACCTTGTTTGCGGTTCTCCACCATATTGATCGCCGTGCCGATCGTATAAATAAATACGCTGCCGACTAGAAATCCGATTCCCACCATGAGCGTAAGGTTCTTGTCGCTAAAGTGGCTTAGGTTCCAAATACACATGATAACGCCGATTGCCAGACACAACCAGGCCATAATATTCATCGTCGAGAAAATCCGTTTCACATCGCGCACTTCATTGTTCATGCTGGTCAACTCCCGTTCGGTAAAGTAAACGCTTCCTATGCCCCTATTATACCTCATTTTCGCGATTTGTGTTCAAATATTTTTCACATTTTGCTCGAAATTCGGACAAAATTTTCGGAAGCGAAGGCTTGAAAAGCCATGATAATGGTCTTTACCCATAATATAGGGTAGTTACTCCCTTTAGTTTCACCCTCCCCCCACCCCCTCCGCCGAGTGGGATCCAAGGGCTGAGCGGTTGCTTCCGAAGTAGTTTTCCTCCGGAAAACTTTTACCTCTGGACACCCGGTTTCGTGCTGGCACACTTGTCAATGGTTGGCGGTTCGTTTCGAGCGTGGCACGCTTTTGTCCTTACGGACAAAGCTTACTTTTGAAACTTCATTAAAAAATTTCTGAACTCCAATATCTTGCTTTGCTAGTTAAATTCATATTCTCCCCCACGCCAACCGCTCTGCTGCTTTCTTTGTTGGTCCCACCTCACTGTCTTTCTGACCTCGGTTATCTTCGCCCTCCTTTCGCTCATATACTTTCGTGAACAACAGGAAACCGGGGTTGGGCCAGGTGAGGAGGATATGATGAAGGAACGAATAGATGCATGTATCGATTCGTTGGTGGATCGGTTGTTGGACGAACAGCAAGAGGATGGCGCGTGGCGATACCGGTTCGTTGAGAGCGGCATGATGACCGACTGCCATTTTGTCGTCATGATCAGTTTGCTCGGCATCACCGGACGTGCGGAGGAAGTGCGCAAGCTGGCGAAGCGGATTCGGGGGCGCCAAGATCAGGATGGGGCATGGCGGGTCTACCCAGATGAGAAGGAGGGCAACATCTCTGCGACCATCGAAGGCGTGCTGGCTCTGTTTCATGCCGGGGACTCGCTAGATGCGCCGCATATGCGGCAAGCGCTGCATGCGATCGAACGGTTAGGCGGGGCGAAACGGGTGAACAGCTTGATGACCAAGTTTCTCTTGGCGCTCGCCGGGTACAAGTCATGGCCTGCATTCTTCCCGATACCGCTGGCGCTTCTGCTCCTTCCGCAAAGCTCCCCGCTCCACTTCTTCCGCTTCTCCGGTTATGCCCGTGTCCATATGGCGCCGATGCTCGTGCTCGGGGAACGCAAGCCGCGTTTCGCCAACCCGAACGTGCCTCAATTGGAGTCGCTTAAAGGCAGCCGCTGGCTATTTGCTTCTACCTCCGCGGATGATGGAGCGATAGACGAAAGCTGGTCCGCACATCTGCCTCGCGGGCCGCTGGACACGCTGCAAGAGTGGGCATCCGCCTGGATCCACGCGCCCAAAATGCTGAAGCAGCGAGCGCTCGATAAAGCAGAGTCGTACATGCGTGAACGCATTGAAGCCGACGGCACGTTGTATAGTTACGCCAGCTCCACGATTTTCATGGTGTATGCGTTAGTTTCGCTTGGTTATGACCAGGATGACCCTTTGATCCGGCAAGCGATTGACGGACTGGTAACCTTCTTCGTTCCTGATGGCCATGGACACCATCTTCAGACGACGACATCGACCGTCTGGGACACTGCCTTAATTAGTCACGCGCTGCAAGATGCCGGAGTTGGCCACACCCACCCCGCCATAATGAAAGCTGGGCGTTACGTTCTCGGCAAACAACATAATAGAGTCGGCGATTGGGCGCTGGAAGCGGAGCACGACATACCAGGCGGTTGGGGCTTCTCTCATATTAATACGATCAATCCCGATATCGACGACACGACGGCGTCGCTCCGCGCGATCGAGCCGCTGCGCGGCACCATACACGAAGCGGGAGACGCCGCGGATCGCGGGCTGAATTGGCTGCTTGGCATGCAGAACAGCGACGGCGGATGGGGCGCATTCGAACGCAACAACAACCACCCGCTCATCAAATGGATACCGCTCGAAGGGGCCGATGCCGCCGCGACCGACCCCTCATGCGCCGACTTGACCGGACGCGCGCTCGAATATCTCGGGAATACGGCCGGTTTCACGAATCAGCTCCCCTTCGTGCAGCGCGCCGTTCAGTGGCTTCATAATGACCAAAAGCCTGATGGGCCTTGGTACGGCCGCTGGGGCGTCTGCTTCATCTATGGGACTTGGGCCGCGCTTACGGGACTCGCCGCGGTCGGCGAAAAGCACGACCATCCGGCGATCCGCAAGGCGGTTCAATGGCTGCTTAAGATCCAGCGGCCCGATGGCGGATTCGGCGAATCCTGCTCCAGCGATATCGCAATGGCATACGAACCCCTTAACCATTCGACGATCGTACAGACCGCCTGGGCGCTCGATGCGCTCACGGCCGTGCACGACAAGCCGAATGAAGCCATTATGCGCGCAACCGAATGGATTGTTGCCAATCAGGGCCGCCCTTCCGCGCATGCCGATTATCCTACGGGCGCGGCATTGCCCGGACATGTCTATTCCCGCTACGAAAGTTATCCCATCCATTGGCCGCTGCTGGCGCTTTCGCATGCTCGCCGAAAATTCGGGAAATTGTTTCCTGAAATTTTGGAAAACGATGCATAATTAATTCCAGGCCGTGACAAATTAACCCAGGTAGAACAATTCCATCTGGGAGGAAATACGACCATGTACAACCAATCGAACCTTACGCAACAAATCCAGTTTCTGGAGCAAACGATTCACCAGCTGATCAACCAAACACAGCAAGCTTCTGCCGTGTACCAACAATTGCTTCATCAAGAGCTGCAAAACTCGCAGCAGCTGGAGCAGCTGGCAAGACGCGAACAGCAAGCGGCGCAAATCATCCAGAACGCCCTGCATGGCCATGAAGTCGCGATTCAGCAATTGAACCAAGTCCAACTGCTGACCAAACAACTGGAGCAGCGCGTTCAGATCGAACAAGCGCCTTACTCGTTCAATCAGCAACCCGCTTTCCAAGCGCAGCAGCATGTCCAGTACCAACAATAAGCAAGGCGAAACGACTGGCGCCGTCTTTGGCGGCGGCTTGCGTTTCATTCCCAAGTTTTCCAGACCAGCGTCAAGATGCCTCGCGCATTGGGACGCTGGTTTTTGTCTTGCCGTATACAAGATGCCGTCACCGATGCACAAAAGGCCAACCGGGCACCCGGCTGGCCTATCTGTCTTCCTTCATTATCATTTAGAAGAAAATCCGCTGCTTCGTCCGCACGAGATCCGCTAAGAACACGAGCGCGAGCCCTTGACCCCAGCCCTGTACCCGCTTGATCGGCACTTCACGGTAGCCGTCGATATCGCGCATGACCGCCGTGCCCGCCGAGACAGAACGGACCGAGCCGTCCTCGTCGATTTGTCCAAGTATGCCTGCAATCGCGAGATTCACATACTTATTGTAGAGTGCCCCGGCATGCGTCAGCGCGGCGGCAATCCCGGCAGAACCGCTCGTCTCACTGTACGAGGTCGGATCAGTGAGTACCGTATGCCAGAGCCCGTCGACGTTCTGTAGCCGGACGAGCGAGGCCAGCTGATCACGGAGCGAGCCTTCAATAATCATGAACGAGGGGTGCGTCACCGGAATGAGCGGGAGCGCCTTCGCCATGGTCAGTGCCGCCCACGCGTTACCGCGCGCCCAGAAAATGCCGGACATATGATTCTTAGCAAGGTTGTCCCAGCCATGGTAATACAAGTTCGTCGTCGGGTCCTGTAGAACCTGCTCATGCCCGTGATATTGCTTCAGCCCGTCCTCGAAGTAATCTTCTCGGCCGAGCAGCTCGCCCATGCGGACAAGAAAGTAGCCTGCCATCATCATCGTATCGACCCATGCCTGCTCGGGGAAGTTGTACGTCTGCGAATTGACTGTATGCTGGAAAATCCCGTCACCGAAGCGGACCGCCTCATGCCGGAGATAATCGGCCATTTGGATCGCGACGTCGAGATATTTGTTGTCTTCCGTCGCCTTATATAACGCGATCAGCGCGTGGCCGACGGATACGCCGTTGACCGACAGCTTCGGCAGTCCATCCTCCAGTTTCTCGTCGACCCACGCTTGAAGCAGCTCGATATAACGTTGGTTGCCCGTCGCTTCGTAGGCTTCCGCGACACCATAAAATGCGACGCCGCCAGGCCAATCCCAGCTGAAGTCCATACGGAATGTGCGTTCGACGACGCGGTCGATGACGTCCTGAATTTGTTTCTCGTCAAACATTAACGGTGGCATATTGGCGATATCTCCTTTTCATTACGGCGAATTGCGGTTCGCGGCGCACCTGTTCCCAGGGTCGGCGGCCGCCACCTAGGCAGCCCGTCCGTCCGCACGGATAACGGCCGAGCCATGCCGTATTACGGGATGGCGCAGCGCAATTAGAGCGACTTTGTCGACTTGCTAAACATCATTCATGGCGCTCTACTTCAGACCGCTCGTGCTAATACCTTCCACGATATGCTTCTGGAAAGCGAAGAAGACGGCGACGACCGGAAGGAGACTGACGATCGACATCGCGAACATCGCGCCCCAGTTGGAGAGCGTGTCGGCATCGAGGTACATTTTGAGCGCCATTGACACCGGATACATACTCGGCTTGTTGAGGTACAATACCGGTCCGATTAGATCCTCCCAGCGCCAGTAGAACGAGAAGATGGAAGCTGTCGCGAGCGCCGGCGCGATGAGCGGGATAATGATGCGGTAGAACAGCCGGAATTTGCCGCAGCCGTCGATCGTCGCCGCTTCATCCAGCTCGGCCGGAATCGTGCGGATGAACTGGATCATCAGGAAGATGAAGAACGGCGCCCCGAAGTAAGCGGGCACGACAATCGGCTTGATCGAGTTGAGCCAGTCCATCTTGGCGAACATAATATACTGCGGTACCAGCGTAACGTCGTGCGGAAGCATCAGCGTGACCATCATGATGGCGAACCAGAACGAGCTGCCGAAGAATTTCAGCCGTGCGAAGCCGAACGCCACTAGCGCCGAAGAAAGCACTGCGCCGATCGTCGCCAGCACGACGAGCACGAGCGAGTTTTTGATGAAAGTGCCGAAGCCGTGCCCCCCGATGCCTTCCCAGCCTTGCGAGTAGTTCGTCCAGATCCAATCAGTTGGTATGAGCGAGCCCGCTGTCTGGAAAATTTGCTCGCTCGGTTTGAACGAGCTCATAAGCAGCCAGATAACCGGATAGACCATCAGCAGAGCGCCGCCAGCGACAACGACATGATAGAGGGTCCACTTGAGCGGTTTGTAGCGCATGGCGTTAGCCCTCCTTCGATTCGTAATGAACCCAGAATTTCGAGGTGGCGAACAGAATCGCCGTGAAGATCGCGACGATGATCAGCATCACCCATGCCATCGCGGATGCATAGCCCATATCGAAGTACACGAAGCCTTGACGGAACAGATAGAGCGAATAGAGCAGCGTGCCATCGAGCGGACCGCCCTCGCCTTTGGAGATGATGTATGCCGGCGTGAACGTCAGGAACGCGCCGATCGTCTGCAGGATCGTATTGAAGAGTACAATCGGCGTCAGCATCGGCAGCGTAATGCTGAAGAACCGCCGCACCGGGCCTGCGCCATCGACGCCAGCCGCTTCATAGAGTTCGTTCGGGATATTCTTGAGTCCGGCAAGAAAAATGAGCATCGACGAGCCGAACTGCCAAACGGAAAGCGAGATGAGCATCCACAGCGCCGCGAATGGTTCGGCGAACCAGCGTACGCTGTCCAGGCCGAGGAAATTGAGCAGACCGTTAATGATGCCCTCGTCACCGTAGATATTCCGCCACATGATGGAGACCGCGACGCTGCCGCCGATAATCGATGGCAGATAATAGATGGTGCGATATAAGCCGACCGCCTTGGATGCCGTATTCAGGAGTAATGCGATCGCCAGAGCGAAAGCAAGCCGCAGCGGAACGCCCATGAAAACGTAGATCAGCGTAACCTTCAGCGACTGCCAGTATTTGCTGTCTTCAAAGAACATTTCCTTATAGTTGTCCAGCCCGATCCAACGGGGTGACGTGAACAAATCGTAGCTCGTGAACGAAAGATAGAGCGACGCGCAGGACGGAATGAGAATAAACACGAGAAAACCGATAACGAACGGACTAATAAAGGCATAACCGGTCAGCTGGTTCTTCCAGGCGACGCGCATGCTACCACTCCCAATCCCTGATTCTGACCTTCTCTAACCCGATTTTAAGGTATGGGAAAGAGAGCGGCTCGCCCCGATGACCGGCCGCCCTAACCCCATATATACGGTTTGCTAATTGTGCTATTTGTTCTTCGCCAGAATTGCGTTGGCTTCTTTACGGAACTGCTTCGCCGCGTCTTCCACCGACAGCTTCTGGAAGTCCATTTGCTCGCCCAGGCTGGAGAAGAGCTTGATGATCTCCGCCGTGCCAATCGGGTCTGGCGGGTCCATCGGACTGCTGTTCTCCTGCGCCCATGTGACGTAGTCGAATACTTGCACCTGCGCCGGGTCGAGCGTCGGCTTGATCGCGTCGGCTACCGTGGCGTTGACCGGCACGCCCCGGTCGCCTTTAATCAGCTTGTTCGCTTCCACGTTGTTCACCCAGAAGTCGATGAACTTGGCCGCTTCTTCCTTGTTCTCCGAGTTCTTGGATACCGAGAAGTACATGGATGGCTTCAGGTAGAGGCCTTCCTTGCGGCCCGGTCCCGGCATGTGCGCCATCTCGAGCGGTCGGTTCGCCACCTGCTGAACCGCGACGAATTGATTCGTCCACTGCCAAATGCCGACCTGCTTGTTCTTGACCATCATGTCGTCCTCAAGCCCTTTGATCTGCGCTTTGACATCAGGCGGTGGCGTATGGCCGTCCTTGACGAGCTTCGAGATCGGCCCGAAGAAATCGATGAACAGCTGGTCGTCTTCATAGCCGAGCGCCGTGCCTTCCGCGTTGTACAGATGCTGTCCCTTTGAGCGGAGGTAGTAGCCGAAGAACACTTCCGGACGGAAACCATTGTCGAAATAGAGTCCGGCATCCTTGGCCTTACTCGCCAGCGCGAAGTAATCGTCCCACGTCCAGTCTTCGCCCGGTTTATCGACGCCCAGTTTCTGTAACAGCGCGGGATCGTATTGGAAGTTCATCGTGTTGACGCCGATGTTGAAGCCGTACAATTTGTCGCCAAGCTTGCCGCCGGAGATTGCGTTCTCCGAAATGTTCGTCGTATCAATGCCGTTGCCCAGGTAAGGCGTCAAATCCTCGAGTTGGCCTTTCTGGCCGTATTGCGCGAGGTAAGAGATGTCCATTTGCACAATGTCCGGCAGTTCGTTCGCGGCCGCTTGCGGCGCGAGCTTCTTCCAGTAGTCGTCGAAGTTGGCGTATTCCGGTTCGATCTTCACGTTCGGATGTTCCTTCTGATACATTTCAATGACCTTCAGCGTATAGTCGTGCCGTGGCTGCGATCCCCACCACGCCATCCGAAGCGTGACCTGCTTGGACGAGTCCGCGGCGCCTCCGGCATTCGCCTGATTATCCGCACCGTTGTTCGACCCCGCATTGTTGCCGTTGCCGCAAGCTGCCAATGAAACTACGAGCGTAGCCGCCACCAAGAGCGTCGATAGCTTCTTCATCTAACGATCCCCTTTCATGCATGCGCTTAAATGTTAACCCTTACATTTACAATTGTAGCCGGGCGTAAGCGCTTGCGGAATGCAAAAAACCGCTCCCATTGTTTAAAAAACAGAGGTTTCGACATCGGTTTTTGACATTCGTCTACAGAGGCGAGCGTTTGTATTCCGAAGGGGACACCCCCGTGTATTTTTTGAACACTTGGGAGAAATATTGCGGGTTATCGCCGAAGCCGAGCCGCTCCGCCAGCTCGAATACCCGTACGTCCTCCGCCTCTTCGATTTGCGCGATCGCTTGCTCCATTCTTCTCTTCATGACATAGGAGGAGAATTTGTCGCCAATCTCCTTCTTGAACAGCTTCCCGAGGTAATCCGCGTTCATATAGAGCACTTCGCTGGCCACCCAATGGAGAGACAGCTGCGTATTCGCCAGATTCGTATCGATGACCTCCAGCATGCGCCGGATCATGTCGGAATGCTTGTGCTGGTAGCGTTCGAAATTAAAGCTGCACGCCTCCTTGGCCGCGGCATACATGAACTCGCGCACCGCGTGCAGCGTATCCATGCCTTCGAGCTTGCCGAGCGACGTCAGCCAATCCTTCATCCGATTCGGATCGCCTTGCCGCGCGACCGCGACGTAGACCGGGATCAGGTACGATTTGGTCATCGTCGTATCCATCCGCTGCTGCGCGAGCGAGTCGAAGAGCGCGACTAGCTCGTCCTCCGTCTCGCTCCAGCGTCCGGATTTCACCAGCAGACAAAGCCGTTCCTCGTCATACAGAAACGTCTCCTGCGCCGGCTGCTCTGCGTTAACGGCCAGATCCTGCTTCATGATCAGCGTCCCTTCCCCTACGTAGAACCGGTGCGCAAGACAAGCCAGCGTGTCCCGGTACATGCGCCTTGCGCCCGTAATGTCGCCTGGGTCGCTAAGCGCCGAGGTGACCTCTCTCTTATAGAAGCCTTTGAACGTGCGCGCGATCTCGGCGATATTCGCCTGCAGACGCTCCATGTCACCGAGGCTGGGCACGAGCAGCAGCACCTGCTTGCCGATCGTCGCCCCGAGCAGCGGCGCATCTTCGGTCAGCAGATCCTGCGCGATGTTCAGCAGCGCGAACAAGTGCTCATACTCCACATCCCCCTCAACCTGCATCAGCAGCAGGCGAACGGGCTCGTTCCCCAGCGTCAGGCCGAACAACCGCGCGTATTCGTCCCAGTCCCGCCTGCCGTACGTCTTGTTCGTCACCAGCTCCTTCAGAAACTGCGCCTTGGCATGCGGGATGACCTTGTTCAGCTCCGTCTCCATGCCCGACATGAACTGTTCGCGGTTGCGACGCTTGTCCAGCTCGCGGACGATGTCCTTCAGCGACTGCGCGATCGTCTCTTCGTTGCACGGCTTGACCAAATAATGCTTCACGCCGAAGCGCATCGCCTTGCGCGCATACTCGAAATCTCCGAAGCCGGAGAGGATGATGAAAGCTGGCGAATCTTCCTCGTTCTCCGTCACTTTCTCCACCAGCTGCAGGCCATCCATGCCCGGCATCCGAATGTCGGTAATGACGATGTCCGGCCGGTCGCGCTCAATCGCCGCCAACGCCTCCACGCCGTTGCGCGCCGTGCCGGCCAGCTTTGTGCCTGCGCCCTCCCAGTCCACAATCGAGGAGATTCCTTCCAAAATGATGCGTTCATCGTCCACCAGCAGCACGTTATACATGTTCATCCCTCCGCTCATAAGGCAGCGCCATCGTAACTTTCGTCCCGGCGCCGCGTTCGCTCTCTACTTGTAATCCATACGTTTCGCCGAATAACAGCTTGATCCGGTCGTCAATATTTCGCATGCCGACGCCCGTTCCTTTTGGCCGGATGTCGCCTGCCTTCAATTTGGCCAGCAATCCCGCATCCATCCCCGGCCCGGAATCTTCGACAGCAATCTTCAGCTGACCAGCTTCATGCCAAGCGCGGATGCGGATGCGGCAAGGCTCCAGCATGTGTTCCACGCCGTAATTCACCGCGTTCTCGACAAGCGGCTGCAGCGAGAGCTTCGGAATCATCGTCATCAGGAATTCGGCGGGAACGTCCAATTGAAAATCCAACCGCTCCTCGAAACGGATCTGTTGAATCGTGACATAATGGGACACGATATCCAGCTCGTCCTTCAACCGGATGAGCGGCTCCTTGATATTGATCGAACTGCGCAGCAGGAAGCCCAGCGACTCCACCATTTGCGAGATGGGCCGCTGGCCGTTCATTTTGGCCGTCCAGTTGATCGTCTCCAGCGTGTTGTACAGGAAGTGCGGGTTGATTTGCGCTTGAAGCGCCTTGAACTCGCTCTCCTTGATCGCGAGCTGCTTCACGTAATTCTCCTGGATCAAATCATCGATGCGCTGGACCATCATCCGGAAATTGCGGTGCAGCTGACCGGCTTCGTCCATCGGGATCTGCTTGTCGTCTTCGTCCTCCCAGGCGTCGAAATGGCCGAGCTGCACCCGTTTCATCTTCAGATTCAGCCGTTCGATCGGGCCGGTAATGCCTTTGGAGAATCGGAACGACAGAATAACGGCCATGACGAACAGCCCCCCGAGCAGCAGCAGCACCGCGCGCTTCACCGCGGCAATTCGCTCGAAGATGGTGTCGTACGGAATGAGCGTCATATAGGTCCAATTCGTATTCGAGGACGGCACGTAGGCGACGAAATATCGGTTGCCGTCCTTGCTTGCCGTCGTGTAACCCTGTCTGCCGGTAACGTACCGGCTAAGCTTCCGCTCTTCGCCCGTCTCAAGCGCCGGGAAGATCGAATGGCCGTCCTTCATAATATAAAGCTCCATCTTCTCCAGACCGCCCGCCTTGTTCAAATAATCATGAAACAGCCCTTCCATATCGATGCGAACGGTCATGACGCCAAGCGGCGCAAGCTCCAGCTCCTGGTAGGAGCGGATGAGCCGGGCCGAACTAAGCGTGCGATCTTCTTCATCCGGCAGTATCCACGTGTTGCCTCCTTGGTTGGGCGACGTTTCCTTCTTCAGCATACGGATGCGCTCGGGCGAGGAGGTCACCAGCTTCGTTCCCGCGGCGTACTCTTTGCCGTAATAATCGGACATTTGGATCGAGAGCACGTATTTCTCCATCCCGCCAATCTCCAGCATCCGTGTTTGAATATAGTCGGCGATCACGAAACGATCGTAATCCGTCCCGGCCTGCTTGATTTTGCGCAAATACGATTGCAGCGTGCCGTCGGTCGCGAGCCGGTAAGAGAGCCGCTCCATCTTCTGCAGCTCGCTCTCGATCCCCGCCGCCGTCAACCCTAGCGATTGGGCCGATTGTCGATACAACTCCTCGTCGTATTTATCGAAAGCATATTGCTGCACGATCAGAATCAGCAAGCAGACGAGCAGCATAACAGCCGTAATGAGCACGAATAGCTTGTACTTAATGCGAAGATTCATATAAAGCGCTTTCAACTGAACCAATGAGCCGCCGCCTCTCTGCTTTTAGTCCCGCGCCAGCGAAACATAGTGGGTCCATTATACATGAAATGTACGTACAAGAGGAGTCCCTCTCCCTTCCCCCTCCGCTGAGGGGAACCAAAGGGCTAAGCGTATGCTTCCGGAGCAGTTTTCCTCCGGAAAACCTTTACCTCTGGGCACCCTTTTCGTGCTGATACGGTTGTTCGTGGTCGGCGGTTGGTCTTGAGCGGAGCACGCTTTTGTCCTGGAGGACAAAGCTTCAGTTGGTTTTGAAGTGCGTCCCGAGACATCAATGTGCGTAGGCCAGTCAACTTAGGCCATCCATCATCGTTTCCCCACAATAAAAAAGACGTCCCGGAGAAGACCCGGGACGTGCTAATAATCGCCAGTGCGAGGCTGAAATTGCTTCACATGAAGTTCAAACTGGTCGCGAAGCGGCGAGAATTTCCAACTATTTCATCCGCCAATACATGTCGTTCAGACGAAGTTCGTTGCGGAACGCGTTCACTTGCGTAGCGTTATCAATAATGACGACTTCGACGCCAGCCAGCTCCGCCCAGTCGATGAGCTGCTCGGCCGTAATCGCGTACGAGAGCACCGTATGGTGCGCGCCGCCTGCATGAATCCATGCTTCCGCCGATACGTTAAGCGAAGGCTGCGGCTTCCACAGCACGCGCGCGACCGGAAGCTTCGGCATGTCGCGGTCCGGCTGTACGGCATCGACGACGTTGACGATCAAGCGGAAACGGTGCCCCAAATCGATCAGCGACGCATTCACCGCTTGGCCGCTGCGACCGTCGAAGATCATCCGTGCCGGATCGGCTTTGCCGCCGATTCCGAGCGGGTGAACTTCCAGGCGCGGACGGTTCGCCGCAATCGTCGGACAAACCTCCAGCATATGGGCGCCGAGAATCATTTCGTTGCCCGGCTCGAAGTGGTACGTGTAATCTTCCATGAACGATGTCAGTTTGTTGCCGGCCATCACTTTCATCAAACGCGTCAATGCGGCCGTCTTCCAGTCGCCTTCGCCGCCGAAGCCGTAGCCCTGCTCCATGAGGCGCTGCACCGCGAGACCTGGAAGCTGCTTCATGCCGTGCAGGTCTTCGAAGGTCGTCGTGAACGCCGTGAAGCCGCCCTCTTCGAGGAACGATTTCATGCCCAGCTCGATGCGGGCTTGCTCGCGGATCGATTCCCATCGATCGGCATCATTGCGAATCTCCGGCGCGATATCGTACGACTTCTCGTATTCGGCCGCCAGCGCGTCAACTTCCGCCTCGGAGAACGTCGCCATCCGCGCAACCAGATCGCCGATTCCGTAGCCGTTGATCGACCAGCCGAATTTGATTTGCGCTTCCACCTTGTCGCCTTCGGTAACGGCCACTTGACGCATGTTGTCGCCGAAGCGCGCCACTTTTAGCGAACGGCTCTCGACGGCCGCCACAGCGGTGCGCATCCAGCCCGCGATACGGCTTCTTGCTTCCGCATCTTCCCAATAACCGACGACGACTTTGCGCGCAACGTTCATGCGTGCGCCGATGAAGCCGTATTCACGGTCGCCGTGAGCAGATTGGTTCGTATTCATGAAATCCATGTCGATGCTGTCCCATGGAATATCGCGATTGAATTGAGTATGGAGATGAAGCAGCGGCTTGCGAAGCTGCGCAAGTCCGGCGATCCACATTTTCGCAGGCGAGAACGTATGCATCCATGTGATGATCCCCGCACAGTTTTCGTCGGCGTTCGCGGCCGCGAGCACGCTTGTAATTTCATCCGGCGTCGTCACGACTTGCTTGAATGCGACTTCGAACGGGATCGACTCGTCGCGGTCCAGCCCCTGCGCGATGACTTTCGAATGCTCCGCCACTTCAAGCAGCGTCTCAGGACCGTACAGATGCTGGCTGCCCGTCACGAACCAAAACTGATAAGGTTTTACGGTTAACATGAATATCTCCTCCTATAAGTCCAACTTGTACGAACAATCAAATCATTCATTTGCTGTACACAAGCTAATCGCAGCAATTGGTATTCGCTTCAACAGACAAAAGCTGCCTCGCTCAATTAACTTGTACGTACAACCAGATGAGTTCATTGTACGACTTCATCCATACTTTATCAAGAGAAAACTTCAACCGTTATCCGCCAACCAATAGCGGGTCTTTCGGACTAGTTAGTTACCCGCTTGCAGCCGATACGTCTCTTTACAAAACGTACACGCAAAAACGACGCCGTCTTCGCCGCGGCGCAGCGTCAACCGGTCGTCATCTTCGGATTCCAACCATTGTCTTCCATGTTCATCCCGATCCCCAAACGCATGAAAATCAACGCGATTGCCGCACTCGCACGTAAATACCAGAATCATGGCGTATATCCATCCTTTCTTTACATAATTTCGGCTAACGCACTTGACATTGATACACTCTGTATCATAAATTACTAGTAGTAGAGTATTACGCCCGCAGAAATCACTAGGTCTAGCAGGTCAGTACAGAGCGTAAGGAGCAAATAACATGACGATGGGAGATCGTTTACGAGAGCTGCGGCTGCGAAAGAACATTTCGCAGGAAGAAGTAGCGAAGCAAATCGGCATTACCCGTTCGGCTTACAGTCACTATGAGATCAACAATCGTCAGCCGGTCTACGAAACATTGAAGAAGCTGGCCGCTTTGTTCAATGTTTCGCTCGATTACATTATCGGCGGCGAACAACCGACCAAACCCGACACCCAGATGATGCCGGAAGCGCTTGAAATCATCCGGATCCTCAACAGTATGGATCAAGACAAACGCAAGCAGTCGATTGACCGCATGATGGCCGTCATCCGCCAAGCGGAGTAACCGCTACCAATCCGTCACCGGAAGCGAAAGCCATATCGTCGTTCCAACCCCCGGCTTGCTGTCGGCGCCCATCGTGCCGCTGTGCGCTTCGACGATTTCCTTGGCAATCGCAAGACCGAGACCGCTGCCGCCTTCCGCTGAATTACGCGCGGCATCCTTCTTATAGAACCGGTCGAAGATAAAGGGCAAATGCGTCGCTTCGATGCCTTCTCCCGTATCGGTAACCTTCACGATCGCCTCTTTGGCTAATGGGCTATAAGAAAAGGAAAGCGTTATCTTTCCGCCCGGCGCCGTATACTTGACCGCATTATAAATCAGGTTGGCCATTACCCGCTCCATGCGCTGCTGGTCTAATCGAAGCGTAATGCGGTCCGGATGCACGGAACCGTTCTCCCCGTCCGTCTCTGCGCTCTCTTCATACCGGCATTCAAACCCGATCTTTCTTGTACGTACATCCATCTCGTACTGCTCTCTTAACGATCCCATCCACTCATCCATCGTCACTTCCGTATAATGCAGCTTCAGCTGTCCTGATTCGAGCCGCGTCAGTTCGAACAAATCCTGAATGAGCCGGCTTAATCCTTTGACTTTGCCGAGCATCATGCGCACGTAACGGTTCTGCTGCTCTTCCGTGTTCACGACGCCGTCCCGCATCGCCTCGAGATATCCTTGAAGCAGCGTGATCGGCGTCCGCAGGTCATGGGAGATATTCGTCATTAACTGTCGGCGAGACGCTTCCGACCTTGCGAGCTCCCGGTTGGAGCAGGCCAGCGATTCGTTCGCGCTTCTAAGTTCCTCTGTGCGTTCCGCGATCCGCTCCTCCAAATACATGTTCAGCTCGCGCAGCTCGGCCGAGGCTTGCTCCACCCCACGCAGCGCATTCGAGAACCGGCTCGAAATAATGAACGATTGCATCAGCATAAAGAAGAAGAGACCGATCGGCACTAGCTGGGTATTCGCCAGCATTTCATTATAGAACAAAATGTCGTTCAGAATCGTCCCTACGAATACTGCTACCCCGGCGAGAATGAAACCCGCGCCCTCCCGCTTCCGGAACAGTGCGCGCCAGAGAACGAGAAGTATGTACAGGCTGCCCAAGACGACGAACAGCTGTATGGCTCCAACACTTTTGGAATAGATGATTGCCGGCGTGACAAGCACGAACGCGCATATCGTCACCCCGATGCCGATGACGACAGACCCGACCCGCCGGTGCATATCCTTCGGGAACAAGCCCCCGATATAGAGGATGCCCGTTACCGCGCTAAATCCGAACGATATGTACTCGATCTTCATTGCAGTCTCCCAATTGATCCCCGGAAACATTTGAATGAGATACATGTCGCCCGTCACGCTCGTACGCGCCGCGACGAACAAGCAGAGCAAGCCGAAATACAGCGTAAATTTCTCTTGGCGGCGAAAGGCGTACAAGCCGAGATGAAACAACCCGATAATGACCAGACTGCCCAGAATCGTCATCTCCTGGATGGTCGTCCGCATTTGGTTTTTGGTGATCGCATCGTTCGTCCCCAGCTTCAGGTCCACCCATATGCCGCCTTTCCGATGATGAAAGTTGGACACTTGTACGGTCAGCTGCAATTCGCTGCGGTCTCCATCAAGCGTTATGATGCGCGGCTGCTGGCGCGCTTCCGAATCGGCCCGGTTGCGCCCGACCTCCCCTTCGCGGGCGAGCAATCTGCCGTCGACCCACAGCTTGTACGCACTGAAAATATTCGGAACTCGAATGGCCAGCAGCTTATCGCTTGGCGCGAGCAGCACCTTGAGCCGGTAAGTCGCGTACCCTTCGCCGCTTTGCAGCCCGAACGATTCGGGATAGCTGTTCCACGATTGCGGCACAGTCGCGTATGCGACAGACGATTCTGGCTGATAGGCTGCCTCGACCGGTCCTAACAGCCGATGGCTGAACAATGCCCATTCGCCCGACAGATTGATGTTGCCCTGATCAACGAACGACCACCCGCTTAAGTCGATCACGCCGTTCTTGGCGACGGGCGTCGCTGCGGAAGGCTTGGCGGCACATCCGGATACCAGCGTTTGGGCGATTACGAGAATGAACAAAATAAGACGATAGCGGCGAATAGGTCTTCCCTCCATAAAAATCGTTCGTTGCTAGGTGCTCCTTCCATTCGCTATAATAAACGATGAAGCAGGACTATTGGCGCTAACCAAGCTTGCGCCGGACGCAATGGCCCTGGGGAGGAAACTGGAATGAACGGAAACAGAATATTGGTTGTCGATGACGAGCCGGACATTACCGAGCTGATAACCCTCTATTTGGAGAAAGACGGATTTGACGTAGACTCGGCGGATAACGGAGAAGACGCGCTGCGGCTGGCCCATACGGTCAAGCCGGATTTGATCATTCTCGACATCCAGCTCAAAAGCTTGGACGGCATCGAGGTATGCAGGCGTATTCGGAATGAATCCGGCGTGCCGATTTTGTTCCTGAGCTGTATGAGCGACGATACCGACATTATACACGGTCTGGAAGTCGGCGGCGACGATTATATCACGAAGCCATTCAGCCCGAGCCAGCTTGTGGCGCGGGTGAAAGCGCATTTGCGCCGCCAATCCAATCCGGACTGGCGCCCGGAGCGCAAACAGGGCGAAGTGCTGGCCATGGACGGACTCGTGATCGATATGATGGGCCGTACAGTGCGCGTGCAAGAGTCGGAAGTGAATCTGTCCGCCAAAGAATACGACCTCTTGCTCTGCCTGGCGCAATCGCCGAATAAGGCATTCCCGCTCGACGAACTGTATAATCTCGTCTGGGGTGCAGATAGCATGGGCGACACGCGCACCTTGATGGTGCATGTCAGTAATCTGCGCAAGAAGATCGAGCCGGACCCGGCCAATCCGACCTACATCGTAACCGTGCGTGGCGTCGGATATAAATTTCAACACAAGGAAGGAATTTCGCATGTATATCGCTGATCAATGGACCGACTACGAGCTGCTTGACACTGGGGAAGGAGATAAGCTGGAACGCTGGGGCAACTTCGTCCTCCGCCGTCCGGACCCGCAGGTCATTTGGCCGATCGTCCATGAATCCGCGCGTTGGCGCAATGCCGATGGCCATTACCACCGCAGTTCTGCCGGCGGTGGTCAATGGGAGTTCCGCACGAAGATGCCGGAGCGTTGGACCATCGGATACAAGGAGCTTAAGTTTCATATTCGGCCTACCAGCTTCAAACATACCGGCCTATTCCCCGAACAGGCGGTCAATTGGAGCTGGATGATGGACAAAATCCGCAGCGCGGGCCGTCCGATCCGCGTCCTCAACCTGTTCGCTTATACCGGCGGCGCTACGATTGCGGCAGCCGCCGCCGGCGCGGAAGTATGCCATGTCGACGCGGCCAAAGGCATGGTGCAGTGGGCGAAAGAGAACGCGCAGTTATCGGGTCTTGAGAATCACCCAATCCGTTACATCACGGACGACGTGTTCAAATTCGTGCAGCGCGAACAGCGCCGCGGACGCCAGTACGACGCGATCATCATGGATCCGCCGTCGTACGGACGCGGGCCGAACGGCGAAATGTGGAAGCTCGAAGAGAATCTGTTCCCGTTCCTGGAGTTCTGCACGACGATTTTGTCGCCGAATCCGCTGTTCGTGCTCGTGAACTCGTACACGACGGGCTTGTCTCACTCGGTGCTGCATAATCTGCTTCATCTGACGGTCGGCCGCAAATTCGGGGGGACGATCAACTGCGGCGAGATCGGATTGCCGATCACGGCAAGCGGACTGCATCTGCCGTGCGGGATCCTCGGTCGCTGGGAGGCGAACTAAATGAACGCGGACATGAATCGGGAGGCGGCAACGCCTCTCCTTCCCGTTCTTCACGAAGATAATCATTTGCTGGTCGTACTCAAATCGCCGGGCATTCTATCGCAAGCCGACGATACAGGCGAACCGGACATGGTATCGCTGCTCAAGGATGATTTGAAGGTCCGCTACAACAAGCCCGGCAATGTATTTGTCGGGCTTGTCCATCGTTTAGACAGACCTGTGGGCGGCGTCATGGTGTTCGCCAAGACGTCGAAAGCCGCGTCCAGGTTGTCGGAGTCGGTTCGCTCGCGGAATTTCGAGAAGATGTACGTGGCACTCGTACACGGAACGCCAGCCAGGGCAAGCGCCACGCTCCGTCATTATTTAAGCAAGGATGCGGCGCGCAATATCGTGACGGTCCATGAGCGGCCGACGGCGGATGCCAAGGAGGCCGTTCTCGATTATCAAGTAGCTGCATCGCGAGGTGGACTCTCACTTGTCGTCGTTCGGCTGCATACCGGCAGGCCGCATCAAATCCGGGCGCAGATGGCCCACATCGGTTGCCCCCTCGTGTACGACCGCAAATACGGCGCGCCGCCGGCTAAAGGCGAACGCGACCTTGCGCTCTGGTCCGCTTCGGTCGGCGTCCATCATCCGGTATCCAAAGAATGGATGACCTTCCGTGCTCTGCCGCCTCGGTCCGAGCCATGGAGCCAGTTCGCCGACGACGCATGGCGGCGCGCGGAATCGATGCTCGCGACGGACCAAGGTACAGCATGGTAACGCTGACTCGAGCAGCCGCATGCTTCTTCCTGGTGCTGACGCTGATGCTTTCCGGCTGTTCGTTCGAACAACACTCGCCTATCGACGGCAAGGAAGCGTCTAATCAGAGTCAGTCCGGCAGCTCGGCGACTGCGGGCAACCAAGAACAAGCCGCCCCCCCTTTCTCGAATGAAGGTCCAGCGACTGATCATAGCGCCGGCGGCTCCGGCGAAGATCTAGGCCAGACGGAGAGCGGCAAACTGCCCACCACGGGGAGCGGGGATGCAGCGCCTTCGGACAATCTCGGGGGAAGCGGAAATGAAAGTCCCGGCGCACCGCCTCCTGACGAGCCGGCTGCTCCACCGACCGACGCGACCTGGGTTGCGGTCGGCGATGTGATGATGCATATGCCGCAGCTCCCGGCTTACTATAATGACAAAACCAAGCAGTACGACTTCTCTCCTTACTTCGATGCGGTTCGTCCTCTCATCCGCGAAGGAGATTGGTCGCTCGCCAACCTGGAGACGCCGATCGCCGGCCAATCGCTCGGGTATTCCGGCTTCCCGCGTTTCAATGCGCCGACAGAGCTGGCGGAAGCGCTGCGCGAAGCCGGCTTCTCGATCGTGACGAATGCCAACAACCACTCGCTCGACCGCGGGGCGGAAGGCATCAGCCGCACGCTCGCCGCCTTAGAAGCGCAGCAGCTTGTTACGAAAGGGACGAACCGTTCGCGGTTTGAAGCGGAGAAGCTGACGATCGTGGAGAAGAAGGGAATTCGGATGGGGCTGCTCGCGTATACGTACGGGACGAACGGCATCGCGCTACCTGCCGCGATGCCTTACGCCGTTGACATCGTCGACGAGCAGAAGATGCTAGGCGACATCGCGAAACTGAAGGAAGCGGGAGCCGACTTTATTACGGTCGCTTTGCATTTCGGCACCGAATACCAGACGGTCCCATCGGAAGCGCAGAAGAAGCTGGCGCGCAAGCTTGTCGCAGCCGGTGCGGATATCATTGCCGGCGCGCACCCGCATGTCGTCCAGCCTTACGAAACGGTCGAGGTGACGGAGGTGGACGGCACGATCCGCAATGGACTTATCATCTATTCCATGGGCAACTTCATCTCCAACCAGCGCGGCGGAACGAAAGATTACGGACTGCTAATGAAGGTCGGAATCCGCAAGGACAACGTGACCGGCCAGACGACGATTCGGGATGTCGAGCCGATCCCGACGTGGGTGTATCGGTACAAGGTGGGCAAATTGAACCATTATCGGATCGTCCCTCTCGATGAGACGATCGCTAAGCGCACCATTCCCGAGCTCTCCAGCGCCGAATACGCCGCTCTGACGCGCGGGAAGCAAACCATCGACCAAAGACTCGCTTCGATGTCCGCAGCGCCTGTAACGGTGCCTGCAGCGCCTTAGAGAGGATCTGGCTGATCGGTCAGCAGCCTTGGGTCTCGATTTTTATAGGATATGAATAGCGAACGCCCCTTCCATTGCGGAAAGGGCGTTCGCTGTTTGTCTATGGCGAGACCCCTAGTTGAAGACGAACGCGATGCCGCTTCAACTCGGCCAGCTTGTAAGCTGCCAGGATGCCTTGCTTCTTCGCCTCGCTCTTAACGACTTCCTTGTATGTGATCACCGTATCGGCAGGTCTTGCGAACGGCCCTTCGCTTAATTCCACCACATGATTGCCCTGCCATTGCGCCTTGATCCGCTTCCCTCCGGTGCCGCACGGCTGCGGATGTGCGAATCCGCCTGCAAACCACTCGTATTGCCGAGTGGGCGTCCCCGGCGGTTCCATGCAAAGGAACAGCGACAGCTCGTCACACAACACCAACGCGCCCAAGTGATAATGAAGCGCTTCCAAATTCAAGCCCAATTCGGCTTGCACGCTCGTCTGCCTTCCCCTCTCCCGCGAGGCGAATGCGCGCGATTCCGGCGTATCCGCTTTCTCCGCCAGCATGGTGTACAGCAGGCTCGACAACAGCGCCGCGTATGGATTGACAAGCTCCAGCTCGTCAATTCCGAGCCGGTAGTGTAGAAACCGGATATTGGGCGGATAGTCGCGGAACGAGTACGGCCGCCCTGCCGCATCGTTCCAGATCGGATCCATATCGAGCAGTGTCCAGCTCCGGTCATGTTCATACGCCGCCTGAATGACGTCGGAGACCCGCTCCCCGAGCAGCTCTTCCTGCCAAGCGGCCATCAGATCGCCCGATATTCGCGCGTGGTCCTGCTGCGCAATCAAGATGAATGTCTCCTCTTTCTCGTACACGATCATGCTTTCGCCGCCTTTCTTCCACATCTAGTCTTACGATTATATATACACCTATTCCGAATGAAAAGGTGTAACGGCTGCGCCGACTTTTGAGGCGATGCGTGTTTCATTCCGTAGACATAGAGGATGATGTATAGAGCGAATCCTCTCTTGCCTATATGTGAAAAAAAGAAACACGGCCGCAGCACGACCCATGTTTCTTTCGATTTCACCCCTTGTACGTTCGCTTCAATTCGCCACTTTACCGAGTAAATAAACGAGCAGCTGCTGATTATGCGAGGAGATTTTGTCCAGCGCCTCGGTAATGTACGCATCGCGAAGGGCAAGTCCTCTGCGCGCCTCGGCTTCGCCCTTCTCCGTGACCGTCACCCACACGATCCGGCGATCGCCGTCGTCCCGGCTGCGCGCGACGAGTCCGCCCCGCTCCATCCGGTCGAGCAGCGTCGTGATCGCCGCCGGCGTCGTGGTCAAGTATGCTAGCAAATCGGAAGGCTTCATCGGTTGATGCTGCAGCAGAAGTTCCAGCACGTTCAGCTGCCCCTCCGTCAGCGCAGGAGATAAACCATCTTCCAGATGCGATTTCCAGTCTTTCGAAATCTTCATCCACAGTCTCGCAAATTCTGAAGAAACGATAGGGTCCACCCGCTTTCGATCCGAATTTCTTCTCTATCATCATTATACGAAAATCAATTGTCGAATGTAAGATTAACGAGGTTAATATTTTGTACCCCGAGTCGCTATAATACAGAACCATTTGACACGGTTAGACATAGGTTAATGATGAGGACTGCGAGGCATACTCGAATTCGCCCGAGACTCGAATGACCGGAAGGGGAGCGTGACGACAATGGACGACCGTAAAATCGAACTGGTGCGCAGGCTCAAGGATACCGCAATCGCAAAAGACCCACAATGGCTGGACCGGCTAGACGAACCGGCGCCATTGTGGGTTGTGCTGGACCTTATGCTTAGGCTAATGGAGCGCAGTGACGAGTCCCATATGCCTTTCGATTAACCCTACTTCATTCTCAGACGCCGCATCGTGGGAACACGGTGTGAATGGCGTCTTTTTTATCGACCGGAACGATCGCTTTGCCCGTCCCTCTACGATCTTCGATCGGTGCTTTCTCGGTCGAAGCCGACAGATGGGCGCCGGTTGCCGTCAGCATGACGAGCTCCTGCTCCTCTTTGCAATGGAAGGCGCCGACGATACGATCGCCGTTCGGCTTGACCCGCTTGCCTTCCTTGAATTCGAACGTCGAGACGCCTTTGCCGCCCCGGCCTTGAATCATATAGTCCATCAGCAAGGTGCGTTTCGCATAGCCCAGATCGGTTAATACGAGCACTTCGCCCTCATCGCCGGTCACAAGCTCTGCTGCGACCACCTCGTCTTCGTCCTTCAGCTGCAGGCCGCGCACGCCGCCGGCGACGCGTCCCATCGGATTGACTTCGCCTTCCGGGAACCGGATGCTCATGCCCAGCTTGCTGACGAGCAGCAGTTCCTTCTCGCCGTCGCTTGGAAGCACACGGATGATTTCATCCCCTTCGCTTACCTTCACCGCCGCGATAGCGGTCGAACGCGAGGATTTGTACTCCTTCAGTTCCGTCCGCTTCACTTGCCCCCGCTTGGAGACGAACACGAGCGAGCGGCCCGCTTCTTCGAAGTCCTTGACTGGAATGACGCTGATGATCGCGTCATCCTTCGGCATCGGAACGACGTTGACGACGGCCGTGCCGGTATCTTTCCATTTAAACTCCGGAATCTGATGGACCGGTAGCTGGTAATATTGCCCTTTGCGCGTGAACAGCAGCAGCTGGTCGATCGTATTGACGTCGACGAGGGTGCGGATCACGTCCCCTTCCTTCACGCCTGCGTTATTAAGTTCGCCGCCCGAGCGCGTGAACGACAGCTTGGAAGTCCGCTTAATGTAACCTTCGTGGCTAAGCGTCACGAAGACGTCCTCGGCCGGCACGATGACCTCCAGATTGACCTTCAACTCCTCGACTTCGCCTTGGATGTCCGATCTGCGGTCAATGCCGAATTTGTCCCGAATCTCGGTCAGCTCGTCCTTAATGACGCCGATTAGCTTCTTCTCGCTATCGAGAATGCCGCGCAGGTAAGCGATCCGCTTCATGATATCTTTATGCTCCTTCTCGAGCGTTGTAATCTCGAGATTCGTGAGCCGATACAATTGCAGCGTCAAGATCGCGTCGGCTTGCCGTTCGGTGAACCCGAATTTGGCAACCAAGTTGTTCTGCGCATCCTGGCGGTTCTTCGATGCTTTGATCGTCGCGATGACGTCGTCCAGGATGTTCAGCGCCTTGACGAGCCCTTCGAGCACGTGGGCGCGGTCCTCGGCCTTCTCAAGCTCGAATGTCGTGCGGAATGTGACGACTTCCTTCTGGTGCGCGATATAGGCGCTGAGAATCTCCAGCAGTCCGAGCTGTCTCGGCGCTTTGTTGACGATCGCGACCATGTTGAAGTTGTACGTTACCTGCAGGTCCGTCTTCTTGAAGAGATAGGCCAGAATGCCCTGCGCGTCCGCTTCCTTCTTCAGCTCGACGACGATACGCAGGCCGTTACGCCCGCTCTCGTCGCGCACCTCGGCAATGCCTTCGACCTTCTTCTCCAAGCGGATGTTCTCCATCGCCGTGACGAGCCGCGACTTGACGACTTGATACGGGATTTCGGTCACGACGATCTGTTGGCGTCCGCCCTTCATGTCTTCGATCGCGGTTTTCGACCGGATGTGAATACGGCCTTTGCCCGTCGTATAAGCGTCGCGAATCCCTTCTTCGCCCATGATGAGCCCGCCGGTCGGGAAATCCGGTCCCTTGACGATCGCCATCAGCTGCTCCAGCGTCGTGTTCGGCTGCTGCATGAGCAGAATGCAGGCGTCGATGACCTCGCGCAAGTTGTGCGTCGGAATTTCGGTCGCGAAGCCGGACGAGATGCCGCTCACGCCGTTGACCAGCAAGTTCGGATAACGCGAAGGCAGCACGACTGGTTCTTTCGTCGTATTATCGAAATTGTCTTTGAACAGAACCGTCCGCTTCTCGATATCCCGCAGGAGCTCCATCGCGATTGGCGACAATCTGGCTTCGGTATAACGCATCGCCGCTGCCGGATCGTCGTCTTGGGAGCCCCAGTTGCCGTGCCCGTCTACGAGCACGTGCGCCATTTTCCATGGTTGCGCCATCCGCACCATGCCCTCGTAGATCGAGGAATCCCCATGCGGATGATAATTGCCCATAACGTCGCCGACGGTCTTGGCAGACTTGCGGTATGGTTTATCCGGCGTGTTCCCCGCATCGTACATCGCATACAGAATGCGGCGCTGTACCGGCTTTAAGCCGTCGCGCACATCGGGAATCGCGCGATCTTGAATGATGTATTTGGAATAGCGCCCGAAGCGGTCGCCCACGACCTCCTCCAGAAACGCTGGCAAAAATTGTTCCAGGTTGCTCATGCCGATTCAAACTCCTACCCCTTATTTGCGGTGCTGTCCTACTCCTCGTACTCGGTAAAATCGACGTTCTCGACGATCCAGCGCTTGCGCGGGTCGACCTTGTCGCCCATCAGCGTGGATACGCGGCGTTCTGCCTTGGCAGCGTCTTCGATTTGCACCTGAAGCAGCGTGCGCGTCTCCGGATTCATCGTCGTCTCCCACAGCTGATCGGGATTCATCTCGCCGAGACCTTTGTACCGCTGCAGCTCGAACTGCTTGCCGAATTCCTTCAAATAATTCTGCAGCTGTTCGTCCGTCCACGCGTAACGCACCGTCTCCAACTTGCCCGATTTGCGCGTGATCTTATACAGCGGCGGCTGGGCAATGTAGACCCGCCCCATATCGATGAGCGGCTTCATGTACCGGTAGAAGAAGGTCAGCAGCAGCACCTGAATGTGGGCGCCGTCCGTGTCGGCATCCGTCATGATGATGATTTTATTGTAATTGCACGATTCCGGGTCGAATTCCGATCCTACGCCCGCCCCGATCGTGGCGATGATCGCTTTGTATTCGTCGTTCTTCAAAATATCGATGAGCTTCGCTTTCTCCGGATTCATCGGCTTGCCCTTCAGCGGCAGAATCGCCTGATGCTTGGAGTCTCGCCCTTGCTTGGCCGAGCCGCCTGCGGAATCGCCTTCGACGATGAACAGCTCGTTACGCGTATAATCCTTCGACTGTGCCGGCGTTAGTTTGCCGCCGAGATTGGAGCTCTCGCTCTTCTTCTTGCCGCTGCGGATCTCGTCCCGCGCCTTGCGTGCCGCTTCCCGCGCCCGCGAGGCTTGAATCGCCTTCTTCACCAGCTGCTGCGCGATCTGCGGATTCTCTTCCAGGAACACCTGCATTTTGTCCGATACGACCGCATCCACGGCGCTTCTCGCGTTGGCGCTGCCGAGCTGATCCTTCGTCTGGCCGACGAATTCGACCTCCGCCATCTTGATGTTGATGACCGACATCATGCCTTCGCGCAGGTCATTGCCTTCCAGATTCTTTTCCTTCTCCTTCAGCATCGCGGTCTTGCGCGCATAATCGTTCATGACGCGGGTGAACGCCGTCTTGAAGCCGGTCTCGTGCGTGCCGCCGCCGCGCGTCGGAATCGAGTTCACGAACGAGGCGATCGTCTCGGTATAACCGTCGTTGTACTGCATCGCGATTTCGACTTCGATCTCGTCGCGTTCCGCCGCGAAGTGGATCACGTCGTGCAGCACCGTCTTATCTTCGTTCAGAAACTGGACGAATTGACGTGCGCCGCCTTCATAGTGGAATACTTCTTCTTTGCCGGCACGCTCGTCCTTCACCGTTACTTTAAGTCCGGAGTTCAAGAAGGCAATCTCCTGCAGCCGCTCGGACAACGTATCATAGTTGATCGTCGTGTTGCCGTGGAACACACGCGCATCGGGCTTGAACGTGACTTTGGTGCCCGTCCGATTCGTATTGCCTGTCACGACAAGACCGGTCGTCGGTTCGCCGACGTGTTCCTTGCCCGCGTCGTCCACCCAATACTCGAACCGCTGCTTATGTATCTTGCCGTCCCGGTATATCTCGACTTCCAGCCATTCGGAAAGCGCGTTCGTCACCGATGCGCCGACCCCATGCAAGCCGCCGGATTTCTTATATCCGCCGCCGCCGAACTTACCCCCGGCGTGCAGCATGGTGAATACAACCTGCGGCGTAGGGATGCCGGTCTTGTGCATACCGGTCGGAATCCCCCTGCCGTTATCGCGAACCGTGATGGATTGGTCCTTATGGATCACAACGTCGATGGCGGAGCAAAATTTCGCCAAATGCTCGTCGACCGCATTGTCGACGATCTCCCAGACGAGATGATGCAGCCCCGAGGTGGTCGTACTGCCGATATACATCCCGGGCCGTTTACGGACAGCGGTAAGACCTTCCAGCACCTGAATGTCGCCTTCGTCATAGTTGCGATTGGCCGCAGAAGTCGCCTCCCCCGCAAACGTATTCAACTGCTCTGTCATACACGTCCCCCTTATCTGTTCAAAGCAGACAGGCATACCCCTTTGCGTCGGTGCGAGGACTCTGAGACCTCGATTCACCAAAAGCGCATCCGCGTCCGCTCTGCTTAAATGACGATGGCTGCGCCCGGCTTTCCCGCCTGGCACAGCTGTTCTACCGTCACTTCAAGCTATTTTAATTCAAAATATCCTGTTTCGTAAAGACAAGGAACGAAACGACGACGCTTATGGCCGCCCAAACCACGAGCACCGTTAGCGAAAACGGCAGCGACATCCCCGCGATCGGAGGCGGCGAACCGTTCATATATATCGTCAGATCGAGGTTCACCGAGAAGAAATATTTGGCGCTGTCCCACGACGACGCCATGTTGCCCAGAATCGTGCCCGTGATGACCGCCGCCATCATCGTCACGATGCTCGCGGCCGTGCCGCGCAGCAGCACCGACACCATGAGCGCGAGCAAAGCAACCGTCATCGAGGAGAACCAGATCAAGCCGCTCTGCATGATCATGTACTGCCATTGCGGGATGGCGTGTACGTTCGTGCTGTCAACTTGAGCCCCGGACACGTCGAAACCGGTGAACACGGGCGCATCCCAACCCGTATACCCAAAGAATGCCCCAGATATCAAGTAACAAAGCACAAAACTCGTCACGACAATCAGTGAGACGTAAAGCGTCATGGCCAAGATTTTGCTGAGCAGAATTTTCCACCTTCGGACCGGTCTCGTTAACAGCATCTTGATCGTTCCCGTCGTCCGCTCGCCGGACACGAGATCGGAAGCGATCGCCAACACCAGCAGCGGATAGAACAACGTAACGGATCCCGACATGAACCCTCTCGTGAACGTGATCGCGTCAGGCGTACTCGGATTGACGTCCCGGTCTAGATAATACTGAAGCTGCTGAACGGCGATTCGGCGGTACCGCTTCCATTCTTCCGGTACACTGTCGCTCGCCAGCGTGCTCTGATAATCGTTAATCTGGTTCATGACCTGGTTGCGCCAATCCTTGAAATTCTCGGCATTCGTCTGCGAAATCCGCATTTGGGCATAGGTAAATATCGGAATAAGAATAATTAAGACGAGAACGACGACGTAGAACCTTTTTTTCTTCCAAATCTTGAGCGTCTCGTTCTGCACAAGCGGCAGCAGCCTATCCAATGCTTTCTCCCTCCGTCATCCGCAAAAATAGCTCTTCGAGCGTGGGAGCGACATGCTGCACGGACCGGACGCCTATCCCCCCGCGCACCGCTTTGTCGACCAAATCAGCGATACGTTCGGCCGGCATGGAAGCAATGACGGGCTCCCTCATCGGGGCCAAAATCCCCTCGTCGATCTGATGCTCGTGATCTTCGACCAATCGAACGCCTTCTTCCATCAGCAGCCGTCTTCCCGCTTCGGCCCGTTCGAATTGCCAGACGACATAGCTGCCCGCTTGCTCGACGAGCTCGTCTACCGTTCCAACCGCCCTTACCCGTCCGTGGCTAATAATGGCGACGCGATCGCACATAAGCTGGATTTCGCTCAGAAGATGGCTCGAAATAAACAGGCTCATGCCTTGACCGGCCAACGACCGGATAAATTCGCGAAGCTCCTTAATCCCTTTCGGATCCAGGCCATTCGTCGGTTCGTCCAGAATGAGAAGTTTCGGTCTGCCGAGCAGCGCCTGCGCAATGCCAAGCCGCTGACGCATGCCAAGCGAATACGTCTTCACCTTATCGTGTATGCGCTGATCCAGACCGACGATACCGACGACTTCATCGATGCGGTCTTTCCCGATCCCTGCCTGCATGCGGGCGAAATGCTCGAGATTCTCCCAGCCGCTCATATATGCGTAAACTTCCGGATTTTCCACGATGCAGCCGACGTGCCGAAGCGCTTGCTCCGGATGTTGATGCACATTGTAGCCGCCGATTTCGATATCGCCAGCGGTCGGCTTGATCAGATCGACCAGCATGCGGATTGTCGTCGTTTTGCCAGAGCCGTTGGGCCCAAGAAACCCGAAGATTTCGCCTGCGCGCACGTCGAAGGAAACGTCGTGTATGATCATTTTGCCGCGAATGCTCTTCTTGATGCCTCTTACGGACAGAACCGTCTCCGGCTTGTTGCCGCCGCGGGCTGCCGGCTCGGTTGCGGCTTGATACGGCGGAGCGTCTGTAATGATGGTCATAGGCAGCCTCCTGTCATGAATGAATACGTTACGATGCCCGCCTGCTAGCGAAGCGATTGGACGATTCGCGTTGCAATCTGTTCGTAACCGAGATGATTCGGATGAAAATGATCGGACGAGAGGTAAAGGCTGCTCGCATTCTCGAATAAGTCGTACGTCGGTACGATCGTCATGTTATCGTAACGGTGCAAAATGTCATACACCTGTTGATTCCATTGTTGGATGTATGTGCTTCCGACCCGAAGATCCGCCACCTCATAGAAGGGATTGAATAGCCCTACATACACGACGTGCGCGTTCGGGTTCAGCGCGTGGATCTGCTCAATGACCGCTTCGAACCGTTTGATCCCAGCCGGCATGCCCGCTTTCAGCTTCTCAAGGTCGAACTGCCCCGTCGCTTCGCTTGCCTTCTCGCCGGTCACCGATTGGAACAGATCGTTGCCGCCGATCGTGAACAAGATGAGATTCGCTTGCTGAATCGTATACTGGTAGCCTTTGTTCGTGAGAAGCGATTCGGCCAATTCGTCGGCGCGCAGTCCGTTAACCGCCAGGTTGTTGTTCAGTCTGACCGGGATCCCCCATTTGTCCTTCAGCATGGCCACCACTTGTTTGACGTAACCCTGTCCCTCATCGTCGCCGAAACCCTTGGTCAGCGAATCGCCAACCGCCGTAATCCGGATCTCATTGCTCTCGGACAACGGTTTCTTGGCCGGCAGCTCGGCTTGCGGCGACTTTATTGCGGTCTGCGTCTGCTCCGGCGTCGGCCATACAAGATCCTTGACCGCGTAACCGAAGCCGGCGACAAGCAGCGTCGTCGACAAGATTGCCGCGATGCCTACAACCTTCCACAATTTATCGGAAGACGTTCGCTTATTCCCCATCTCTCTATCCCCCTTATGCCTGCCCCATGAAAAAAACGGTCAAAAAAACGAAAGATATGCCGAAAACAAGCAGTCTTGTCTTCTAAAATAATGCTTTCACAAAAAATTTGCAAATCGTTCCTGTTCAGGAAGGGCGGTTCATACCGCATGAACGGTCTAGGACTGAAAAAATCGCTTCCATGCGCGTTCGCATGACGATAAAGCGATGGCTAACATTGGCGTCGCGTCGAATAAAATAACATGAAAAAACAGAGCCCGCGCGGGACTCTGTCTCACACCTTGCTTATTCGTAAACGATACGGAGCGATTCTGCGGCCTGCTTGGCCGTCTCGCGCGCTTGTTCGGTCGTCGCCGCCGTGCTGAGGGCGACCGCCATCCGACGACCCGGCTTCGTGACCGGCTTACCGAAAACGCGCACCTGCGTGCTCGGCAGAGACAGCGCTTCTTCGAGGCCGGCGATGCGGAAGGTCTCCGAATCACGGTCCGCCTTGAGCGTATGCGATGCGCCTGGCGTCAGCAGCCTCACATTCGGAATCGGGTAACCGAGAATCGCCCTGGCGTGCAGCGCGAATTCCGACAGATCCTGCGTAGCCATCGTCACCATGCCCGTATCATGCGGTCTAGGCGACACTTCGCTGAACAAGACGCCGTCCTGGGTCAAGAACAGCTCGACGCCGTAAATACCATAGCCGCCCAGTTCATCCGTCACCGCTTTGGCGATCGTTTCGGCTTGTCCGACCTGCTCCTGCGTCATCTCATGCGGCTGCCATGACTCGATATAGTCGCCGTCCTTCTGCACATGCCCGATCGGCGCACAGAACGTGGTTCCCGATACCGAGCGAACAGTCAGCAGCGTAATTTCGGACTCGAAATAGACGAAGCCCTCCACGATCACCCGCTGCTTCTTCGCGCGGCCGCCGTCCATCGCATATTGCCAGCAAGCTTCGATGTCCGCCTCCGTCTTGCACACGCTTTGCCCTTTGCCTGAAGAGCTCATGATCGGCTTGATTACGCATGGCGTACCCAGTGCGGCTACCGCATCGCGCAGCTCGTCCAAGGAGTCTGCGAACCGGTATGGTGCGGTCGGCAGCCCAAGCGTCTCCGCCGCGAGGCGGCGAATACCTTCGCGGTCCATCGTCAGCAGCGCGGCGCGCGCGGTCGGCACGACGCGGAAGCCCTCCTTCTCCAGCTCAACGAGCGCGGACGTGGCGATCGCTTCGATCTCCGGCACGATCAAGTCCGGCTTCTCAGTCAGAATAAGATCCCGCAAGGCGGCGGCATCCAGCATGTCGATCACATAATGCCGATGAGCGACCTGCATGGCGGGCGCGTTGTCGTAACGGTCGACGGCGATCGTCTCGACGCCGAGACGCTGCGCTTCGATGACGACTTCCTTGCCGAGCTCGCCGGAGCCAAGCAGCATCATTTTGCGCGCGCGCGGGGAAAGCGGTGATCCGTACATAAAGAGAAGAACCTCCTGGAATGGCGTCCGAGCCGCATGCCTTGGTGGCGCCTGCGTCCCGGACGGCGTTTTCTTCCATTGTGGAGGTTCCCGCTGTAAAAATCAAGAATTATGCCGATAGAAAACGGTACTGCGCTTCAATTAATCCGTTGTACGTGCCGCCTTGTCTCATTAATTCGTCATGGGAGCCCTGCTCGACGATACGGCCATGATCGAGGACGACGATCCGGTCGGCGCCGCGAATCGTCGACAACCGATGCGCGACGATGAACGACGTCCGGCCAGCGAGCAGTTTCTTGAGCGCTTCTTGAATCTTCAGCTCGGTCTCGGTATCGATGCTTGCCGTCGCCTCGTCGAGAATGAGGATGCGCGGATTGGCCAGCAGCGCCCTCGCGAACGACAGCAGCTGACGCTGTCCCATCGACAGTACGTTGCCCCGCTCCTGGACCTCCGTGTCGTAGCCATCGGGAAGACTCATGATGAACGCATGGGCGTCCACCGCCTTCGCTGCTTCCACGACTTCCGCATCCGTCGCGTCAAGGCGGCCGAAGCGGATGTTGTCACGGATGGTGCCCGAGAAAATAAACGTGTCCTGCAGCACGACGCCAACCTGGGAGCGAAGGCTCTCAACCGTGACGCTGCGGATATCGGTACCATCGATTTTGACCGCGCCTTCCACCGGATCGTAGAAGCGCGAGAGCAGGTTCATAATCGTGCTTTTGCCCGAACCGGTATGACCGACAAGCGCGATCGTCTGTCCGGCTTTCACCTCAAGCGAAATGCCTTTCAGCGCGGGACGGCCTTGCTCATACTCGAAGACCAAATTCTCGAAGGAGACGTCGCCGCGAATCGTCGCCAGCTTGCGCGCGCCAGGTTGTTCGCCCACGGTCGGCTTCTCGTCAATATATTCGAATATCCGCTCGGAGGATGCCATCGCGATAAGGAGCTGCGCGTACATTTGGCCGAGCCGGTTGATCGGATCCCAGAAGTTGCCGATGTAGTTGGCGAAGCCGACCAGCACGCCGACGGTGATCGCACCCGACTGAATGAGATGGGAGCCGTACCAGAACAGGATGAGCGTGCCGACCGCAGACGTGACTTCGATGACCGGACCGAACGCCTGGTTAAGCGCAGATGCCTTGTTCCACGCCTTGATGTTGATGCTGTTGATATGGTTGAAGAACGCGAAGTTCGCCTTCTCCTGCGTATAGGCTTGCGTCACGCGCATCCCCTGGATCGACTCGTTCAAGTGGGAATTGATCCGGGACTGCTTCATCCGCACATCTTGCCAGGCGAACCGGATTCGCTTGCGCAGCGACGTGGAGACCATGAACATAAGGGGAACCGTGATCATGATGGCCAAGCCCAGCTTGAAGTTCCAGACGAGCAATATGACGACGATACCCGCCAGCTGCACGCAATCCATCAACAGGTTGACGACGCCGTTGGTGAACAAGTCTTGCAGCGAGTTGACGTCATTGGTTACGCGCACGAGCACGGAACCCGCCGGACGCTTGTCGAAGAAGCGGAACGAGAGCTTCTGAATGTGGCGGAACAAATCCTGACGGAGGTCGTAAATGACCCGCTGTCCGATAATGTTCGTGTACTTGATGCGAAGCGTATTCGCCCCCCACTGGACGATGTAGAGCGCGAGCATGATGCCTGCGTACATATACAGCTTCTGCAGGCTCGGTTCGCCGAACTCTGGGGAGATCGCCTCATCGATCGCCACGATGATGATGGCCGGAATAGCCAGCCTAGTGGCCGTGCCGAGCACCATCATGACGAGCACGAGCGGCAGCATCTGTTTGGCATAGGGCTTCATGTACCGGAATAACCGGGCAATCTGCGCCCAGTTAAACGGTTTCTCGATCGCATCGTCGTCTTTGTAAATAAATCGTTCCCGATTGTCCGACCTTGCGGACTGTTCGCGCGAGCTCAAGGCGCAACCTCCTTCCGGCTGTCCAAACCGGCGTTCCGGTTGGGTCTATCGGCATATTGAATATTGTACGTATCCTGATAAGGTCCCTGTTTGCGGATGAGCTCCTCGTGTTTGCCGCGCTGCACGATTTCCCCGCCGCTTAGGACGAGGATTTCGTCGGCATGGCGCAGGGAGGATATCCGATGGGCAATGATGAAGGTCGTTCTGCCTGCCATGACTTCCTTGAAGCCCGCTTGAATTTCGTGCTCGGTCTCCATGTCGACCGCGCTGGTCGCATCGTCCAGAATAAGGATTCGCGGATTCTTGATCAGCGCGCGGGCGATCGCAATCCGCTGCTTCTGGCCGCCGGATAAGCCCATGCCGCGTTCGCCGACAATCGTGTCATATCCCTCGGGCAGCTCCATGATGAAGTCGTGTGCTTTGGCCAGTTTCGACGCGTGAATGATCTCGTCCATCGTGACGTCTTTCACGCCATAGGCGATGTTGTCCCGTATCGAACAGGAGAACAGGAAGGTTTCCTGGAACACGGTCGCGATTTGCGAACGCAAGCTTTCGAGCTCGAGATGGCGAATGTCCATGCCGTCGATGGAAATCGTACCTTCCTGCGCGTTGTACGCCCGCATCAGCAGCTGGATGATCGTCGACTTGCCCGAACCCGTTCCCCCGAGCAAGCCGATGACCGAACCCGCAGGTGCATCGATGTTGATCTGGCGCACGGCAGGCGCCTTGTCCGCGTAGTGGAACGTGACGTTGTCGAAGCGAACGTGCCCCTTCAACTTGTTATCGCCAAGCACGACCGCCGCCTCCGTATCCTTGATGTGCACGTAGTGGTTAAACAGCTCAATGAGCCGTTCGCCGGAAGCTTTGGACTGCGTATAGTTGTTGATATGAAAACCTAGTCCCCACATCGGGCCGATAATGTACCAGATCATGCTGAAGAACGCGACCAGCTCGCCAAGCGTCAACGAGCCTTGAATGACCATTCGCCCCCCGAGCACGAGCAGAATGACAACGCACAAGCTGGCCAGCAGCTCCATAATCGGGAAGTATCGTCCCCATAAGTTCGAAGCGCCGATCTGATTTTGCTTGTACGCTTCGCTGCGGATCGAGAACTTGTCGATCTCGTGCGTCTCGCGGGCGAACGACTTGACGGTTCGCACGCCGGTTATGTTCTCTTGTACCGCCGTCGTCAGGTTGCTCATCGCCTGCCGCATTTCGCGGAATGCCGGATGAATCAGCTTCTCGAATCGAAGCGCGGTCAGCGCGAGCAGCGGGATCGTGATCATCGTCATGAGCGTCAGCTGCCAGCTGATGGACATCATCATCGCCGCGCCGAAGCCGACCATGAGGAACATATTCAGAATCTGGGCGAACCCGAAGCCGATGAAATTGCGGATCGCCTCGAGATCCGCGGTCAACCGGGACATCAAGTCCCCTGTGCGGGCCGTGTCGTAATATTGAAAAGACAACGTTTGCAGTTTCTCGTACGAAGCGTTCCTTAGCCGGAAAGCGACGCGGTTGCCGAGCCGCCCGCCGAAGAAACCGTGAAGAAACTGTAGACACCCTTTCAGGAAGACGACGCCGACGACGGTCAACGATAACGCTGGAACCCAATCGTATTTTTCCTGCTTAATGACATCGTCGATCAAAATCCGGAGCATGTTCGGGTAAACCAACCCGAGCGCGGTCGCGCACATCAAGCATACGATCGAAGCCAGCAAACTTCTGCGTTCCGCCCAATAATACGGTTTCAATCGCCTAAAAACGTCCAACTTCTCTCCCACTCCCCACTGCCATTATTATGAACATGAGTGAATCTTAACAGCATCATTCCGGCAGGGCAAACAACGAACAAACGCGAATAAATGGCAAAATCCGCTTACTTCCCCATCCTGCAAACGAGAGAGGGGGTATTCTTCGATATCGTCTTAAATCATATCCAACATGCCCGCATTGCTCCGTTTTTGCATATTCATCCCCGATTTTTGCACGATTCCAACACACCCAATTTTAACCTGAAGTGCCTCACTTCTTCCATGTAACAAAAAAGAGCTTTCGCGAGCGGCAACATTGCCTTCACGAAAGCTCTATTGGTATGAATCGATTAAGAAAGATTCGCCAGCGATTCGCCGAGCGCCTTCAAACGGCTGACGTCGGCATCGCCGCTAAGAGAATGCAGCTTGCCTTGCACAAAGACGTCAATGTCGCTGCGCGTCAGTCGTCCGCTGCCTGCCGTCGCCTGCTGCCACAGCTCGCGGTACCGGATCGCCCAAGCCTCCTCGACCACCTGGAACCATTGCGCAAGCGGAGCGGCCAGTTCCGCTTCGAGCGCTTTGCGCAGCTGTGCTTTGCCTTCGCCTTCGAAGAACTGGCGCGGCGACTTGAACCTGCTCCACAGCCACTTGCCCGTCACCGTATCCGCGCGCCATTCCTGCGGCTCATCCGGCGTTGGCGGCGCGAGCGGCTTGTATGCCGAAGGCGCGTAACCTTCCAACAGCTTGCCGATCTCCTCCGCCGTATCCAAATGACGCTTGGCGGCCAACCGATTCAATGCGTTGTCAAGCCGCAAGCTCGTCGCCTGCAGCTCCTGCGAGAGCTCGATCTGAAGCAGTCGCGCAAGCTCCAGCCAAGACGTCCAGATGGCTTTCTTCAAATCGCGTCCATCATCCTGCAGCGTGCTCGGATTGAATGCATAGTTAAAGTGGTCGCCGAAGCGCAAGCCCAGCCGCTGCTGGACGTAGAATAACAGCTCGCGCAGCTCTTGTTCCAACTGCGGATGAAGCCCGTTGTCCGCAAGGGCGTCCGCAAGCCCCAGAGACTTGGCGGCGCTGCTGTCGAGCCGCTGTCGCTCTGCTTCGCGCGAGGCCGCGTCGCCCTGCGCCGAACGGAGCCACTCTTCGATCGTTCGTCTCGCCCGTCGAATTTCTTCCTCCGCCGACTCGATCGCAAGCTTGCCCAGATCTCCCCTTGCGAAAGACAGGAACGATTGCTCAAACGCGGCTATGCCGGATTTGGCAAGCAGCCGATCGCTGCCCGTCTGCTTTGCTTCCAGCGCCAGCAAGCTGGATACCGGGAACATGCGCGGGAACCGGATGCCATGCTGCTGCAGATTGCGCTCGACATGTTCAAGCACGCCTTGCAGCTCTTCGTCGCTTGCAGCCAAATCCGCCGCATTGACGATGAAGAACATTTTGTCCAGCTCGAACTGGTCCTTGACGCGGCCGAGCTGCAGCAGAAATTGGCGGTCTGCCTGCGAGAACGCATGGTTATAGTATGTCACGAATAATATCGCGTCGGCGTTCTTGATATAGTTGAACGCCACGCCCGTATGACGGGCATTAACAGAATCCGCGCCCGGCGTATCTACGAGCACGATCCCTTGCGACGTCAATGGATTGGCATGATGGAGCACGATTTCGCTCACGAAGCAAGAACGGGATTCTTCCGCGACGTATTTGCGATACAGCTCGTTATCGACCGCCAGCTTCGTCCCGAGCAAGCCTTCGTGCTCCTGCCAGCCGCGCGCCGCCGCCTTGAGGAAGCTGTAGTGCGGCCGGCCTCCGGCGTGCACCGCGTCCGGAGACAGCTTGCCGATCGCTTGCAGAATCGCGTTCTCGTCTAGACCGTCCGCAGCTTCGCCAAGCAGCTTCAGCGAATATATCAAATCGCCAAGCATGGCCGCCCGTTCCTTCATGACGACCGTAGCCGTCCCGTGCGGACGCTCTTCGGTAGGCGGCACAATGCGGTTGACTGCCGCCGTCGTCGGATTCGGAGATACCGGCAGTACGGAATCGCCCAGCAAGCCGTTGGCGAGCGACGATTTGCCCGCACTGAACGCTCCGAATAGCGCAATGGTGAATTGGCTGCTGGACAGGCGCTCGGCTTTCTCCCGCATAGTCGCGACCGATGCGGCAAGCGCGGCGTGCGGAGCAAGCAGCTCAGCGGCCGCCAGCAGCCGCTGGGCTGCTTGACGCTGTGGACCGAGCGCATCTGCCCCATCGGCATAGGCCGGCATCGGAGCCCGGGAGGCTTGGACTTGGCCGGCGCCACCTACTTGGACCGCCGGCTCCTTCTTACTTTGAGCTGACTCTTCCAGCTCGGCCGCCTGCGGGTTCACCTTCGATTTCGCCGGTACTGGCAAGACGGGGCGTTCCGGCGCCTTGGGCAGCATCGACGCCAATACCGCTTGCTGCTCATTCTCCTGCCTCGTCAGTGCCGTTAATGCTTCAAGCGCCGACGCTTGGCCGGACAATTCACGCAAGCGCTCATGCAATGGAATCGCTTCAGCTTGGCCGGTCTCTGATGCCTTGGCTGCGAGGTCGTCGATCCATGGCAGAAGCAACCTGCGATACTCCGCCTTTACATCTGTCGCCAATTCACGGCTATAATTCATCGTATATTCGCCGCTGAACACGGCTCCCTGTTGAATGAGCCCGACAAGACGCTCCGCCTTCACCTCGACATGAATCGAATGCTCAAGCCGTTCCTCAAGCGTCGCGTCGCGCCATCCGAGCGCATCCGCCGATTTGCGCAGCAAGTCCTTTAAATGCCACTCGATGTTAGCCTCTACCTTGGCGGCAAAATCATCGCGAAACGCGGCAAGCCGCCGCTCCTGTTCGGCGGCGGTCTTAGCGCCAGCGAACAGCAGTCCCATCTTGAAGCCCGGCTTGCGGCTCTCGAGGAAGGACTGCGCCAAATCTCTGGTCGAAGCGGGCATGACAATTGCATTATCAAGCAAACTTTGCGCCTCGCCGAGCAGCTTCGAGCGGTACATATCCTGCCCCTCCCGAATATCGGCCAATCGGGCGTTCAATGTGTCGATCTCGGTTTTTACTTCCGCCGCTTCTTCTTCTCCGCCAGCCGCCTCCATGAGTGCTTCACGCTCGGCCATATGCTGCTCAGATACCCATTGGGCATGCGCGCGCAGCAGATGGGCAGCCGAATCGTGCACGCTGCACAAAGAAAGCTCGCGCCGCATCGGGGCGAGCTCGGCGAGCAGCTTCTCCAGCTTCTCCCATTCGGAGTGCGGATGATCCGGTTGGCGAAGCGACAAATAAATAATGCCGCTCGGCTCCAAATGCCAGTTGGCGAAGCCTTCTTCAACGCTCTGCCGGTACGCCGCGAACGACAGCTCGCGGTCGCGGTGCTTATCGATCTGATTCACGATTAAATAAAGCGGCTTTCCCCATTCCTTCAGCTGCTTCGCAAACGTGAAATTAATCTCGGACATGACATGGTTGTAGTCCATGACATAGAAGACGACGTCTGCCATGTGGAGCGCCGATTCCGTTGCCATGCGGTGGGCGTCGTCCGTCGAATCGATTCCCGGCGTATCGAGCAATACCGTATGTTCGCCAATACGCGGGATCGGATACGACAGCGCGATTGACCTTACCGCCTCGCCATCCTTGCAATAAGCATCCAGCAATTCCAGTGGCGCCTCTACCGTCTCCGTAATCCCGTCCTTCACGCGTTCGATGACCGCCTTCGGCTCGCCGCTCGTAATCGTGACGACGTTCGCGCTCGTCGGAATCGGACTGGACGGCAGCAAATTCGTGCCGCAAATCCGATTCACGAGCGTCGATTTGCCTGCCGAGAAGTGTCCGCAGAATGCGATGGCCAGCTTCCCATCCGTTAGCTTGCCATCCAAATCCCGCAGTTTGCCCGCGTGCTGGGCATCCCCCGCTTCGGCCATTCGCTGTGCTACCTGCTCAAGCGCGGCGCTCATGGAACCGACGTCCGGCTGAGCAACTTGATTGCTCATTCCTCTCTCTCCCTATCCATGCCTTCTGTTGCCCGTTAGGGCCTATTGTGTGGATTAAGCCGATTCTTCCGTCGTCGGAAGGCAAATCTCGAACACTTCGCCGTGCTGCAAAATCGTCACGTTGCGTTCTTTCTCCCGCATGACGACCACTTCGGGTTTCACTCGCATACGTTCAATATATTGCTCCGGCACTTCACCTGCGCCTGATACCGTCACGCCTTCGATCACTTTCTCTTCGTTCTCAGCTGGCGGCGCCTCCATAATTTCTTCATAGATATCGGAGAACAAACCAAAATCCTTCGTGTATACGGAAATGCATTTCATAGTGTACTCATCCTTTACTTGTTAATTTCTTCTTTTTAGTAACAGGTTTGCCTGTCGCGGCGCTCTTCAACCGTTGCTTGCCTTCTTTGCACACGTCCAGCAGCGGACAGACCGGACATGCCGGATTTTGCGCCTTGCAGTGGTACCGTCCAAAAAAAATAAGGCGATGGTGGGTCTCCGTCCAGAGGTCTCGCGGAACCAGCTTCATCAGCTTCTTCTCGACTTCCAGTACGGAATCGTCGGGCTTGGCAATGCCTAACCGTTTGGAAACGCGCTCCACGTGGGTATCCACCGCGATCGCAGGCACCCCGAATGCATTGGATACGACCACGTTGGCTGTCTTTCGCCCTACGCCCGGAAGTTTCGTCAACTCCTCATGCTCATGTGGGACTTCACCGCCATAATCGTCAATGAGCAGTCGGGATAGCTTCTGAATGTTGGCCGCCTTGTTACGGAATAGACCGATCCGGCGAATATCCCCTTCCAACTCTTCCAAAGGAACCGCCAAATAATCTTCCGGCGTGCGGTACTTCTGAAACAGCGTCGCCGTTACTTTGTTCACCGTCTCGTCGGTACATTGCGCCGAGAGCAATACGGCTATCGTAAGTTCAAACGGGTTGCTGTGATGAAGCTCGCAATGGGCATCCGGAAACATCTCGCCCACTACACGCAAAATATGATTCATTTTCTCCTTTGCGTTCAAGCAGCTCTCTCTCCCCACAATTGGGCTATCGTTTCAAAGTGTAGCGAATAATGTCACAATGCGCAACTGAAAAGAACGCTTACATCGTGATATTTCATAAAAAAAGCTGTTCCGCCACGAAGACGAAACAGCTTTTGGGTCACGATTATGAAACCTTGACAATTTCAAGAACTTTTCCTTGGTAGACATAGATTACAAGCTTGTTATCCGCGGCAAGCGATGACAGCGCGATGACGGCATCGCCCTGCGTCACCTTGGTCGCGGACGTGACCGCAAACGTGTAGTTGTTATCCGACAGCGAAGACAGTCTTGCGTATAACGTTCCCGTAGCCGAGTCGTAACGGTCAAATGTCTTGTTCAGTCCTGTAAGCGCGGTAATCAGAAGCGCGCCGTTCGCGTCCTTGCGGACTTCCACGCGGTCGCCGGCGGCCAGTACCGAAGCGCTGGCTGACGTGGTGCCGTTCTTCACGACGCTATAGCTGCTCGCAAGCGACTCCGTGTTGACCGCGCCGCTGTAGTCGGTGTAGGTAATCTTGTCGGCGGCAACGCTGGTCACTTTGCCTACTTTGACCGATACGAGCTGGGCAGACGCAGGAGTCGTGCCTACATAGGACAAGTTGACGATTTTGCCTGCGGCGAATGCGCTCAGATTCGCGTTCTCACCGGATTCACCCAGCAGCTTCATGGCCGTGGTCGAGACTTCGCTCGTCGTACCGTCATTGGCCTTGATCGTCAGCTTCTTCGCGGAATCCGATGCCGATACGACTTCTCCTTGGACCTGCTTATGCAGGCGAATCGAGAGGAACTGATTCTGCTCCGTGTTCAATACCCCTGTCACTGTATCGCCAACTTTAATGTCAGCGAGCGTGGCGTTCGTCTTGCCCAGGACTTCAACGGTATCGTAGGTGATCGGAAGCGTAAGCGACGAGTTGTTCCCAAGATCGAGTTTGACCTGCTTCGTCGTCGCGTTCACGGACAACACTTTGCCTGAGTATTGCGTGACGAACTGCACGAATACGGCCTTGTCGTTCACGTAGCCGACCGACACTTTGCGATTCTTGACCAGCATCGTCTTGGCCGCCGCAAGCGGAATCGTACTATCGTTAGACGTTACGCGGGTCGTATCGGTCAAATAAACGGACACGAGCGCATTCGTCACGGAATCGCGAACTTGAAGAGCATTGTAATCGGCATCGAAGCTCAGAATCGTCGCGCCGTTGACCACTTTAACGGACCGATTAATCGCCTTGATCGAGGTGACCTTCTGTTGGCCGTTCAACGTCAGTTGGATCTGGTCATCCTTCTGAAGGTCCGCAAGCGTCGCGCCGGTAAGCCCGTCGATTAGAACCTCTACATTATCGGCGACGTATTTCGCCTCCAGCACACCGTTACGCGTATAGTTGATCGTCATACTGGCTGCGTCAGCGCGAACGAAGCTTCCCGTAACACTTAGCGCGGACGTCTGCTGGACCGTAATCTTCGTCGCTTTGCTGTTCTTGACTTCCACCGTGACTGTGTCGCCGTTCTTAATACCGGCCAGCCCTTCAGCCACCAACGATCCTTGCCAGACAATAACGGCGTCGGATGCAACGCTGAATGTTGAAGAAGCATCCGTAGCCGGATCAACGACGGTAATGGTCGAGGTCGAAGCCGACACGCCGCTGACGACACCCTCTACGGTCTTGTTGACCGGAGCCGACTCCACTTCAATCGCTAACGTCTGCTGGGTGGCTCGGAATTTGTCCCGGGTCACGACGACTTTGCTGTCCTTGGCCAAGCTTGCGATCGAGACGACGCTACCGCTGCCATCTTTCACGGTCGTCTTGGCATCGTACGTGATTTTGACCGGTTCATCATTCACCCAGATCCAGACCGTATTGGAGCTTGGAAGCACACGGTCGACAACGCCGGAAACTTTCTCCACTTGCTGCTCATCGTTCATCTGTTCCAAATAAAGGACGTTATTATTGCTGTCCGCAATGACCAAATAATTGGTGTACAACGTTAATTTGTCCAGCGAAGACAATTGCTCGGAATCGTATCTGTAAATAAGCGTGTTCGACGTGATTTGGTATGTTTTCTCATTGCCACCGTCGTACAAAGCAATACCGTCTTTCGACAGCTTCGTGGCAATGCCGCCTGCTTGACCGGCATACTTGACGGTATACTTGGCCTCTGCGCGGCTGAAGATCGTGGCAATCGACGCTCGGGTGATAAAGCCCTTCGGATCGAACTTCTCCGCCGTAACCCCTTTGATGAGCTGCAGCTCAACGCCGGCGTTGACGTACCCCACATAGTTGGAGCCGATCTTAGCGCTATCCTGGAAGCTGGAAGCGGACGAAGCCAGACTTTCGGCGTTCTTTTGTTCATTGATTGCCTTGACGATCAATTTGGTGACCCATTCACGAGAAGCTTTCGCGGATCCCCATGCCGTGTCCGGGTTGTCCTGTGCCAGCTTGAACTCTTCGTCGCGATCAAGCAGACCTAGTTCGAACGCTTTCGTCACGTAAGGCTTAAAATATGTACTGACTTCGAACCCCGCTGCAAACACGACCGCACTGTCCGGATTCACTTCGGATTCTTTCCCAATGAAACGGATGGCCATGACGACCGCTTCTTGATGCGTGATGTTGTCGTTTGGTTTGAACTGGCCGTTAATGCCTTTAACGATGCCTTGCGAAGCGAGCTTGGCAATATGCTTCGCCGCCCAATGCGCAGCGGAAACATCGGAGAATCCTGCAGTGGCGGTTGCTTGGACATTGGCGGCAGTTGTGGATGTGGTGGAAGCCGCAGCCTCCACCTTCGTCACCCCGCCTGTCCATGTGCCTGTCGTCAGTAGCGAGAACGCGGCAGCCGCCGTGATAGTCCGCGTCGTCCATTTGGTCTGTCTCTTCATGCCTGCATGCTCCTCATCATGGTTTTACGATCGGATGATCCAATGTTTCATGTCCCATTAAACTATCTGCCTGCTCGCCGTCGATCAAAATATCAATGGAGGCCACGTCATCGAATTGAAAAAACGTTTTAGTCAAGGATTCGATCGCCAGCGACTCGCCTGGCGCGCCGAATCTCGCTTCGTCAGGGAGATGAATATCGAGTGTTACGGCTTGTCCATCCACGGATACCCGAAGCAGCTCCGCATATTTCCAAAGCGACACCTCGCCGTTATCTCCATCCTGCTGCAGCGCTTTGAACGCGGCTTCGAACTTCGACTTACTATCGCTCGCCTTATACACAAGCTCGCGAGTTCGCTCGGATAGTCCCGTCTGCTCCTCGTCCGTGTAATAGACGTTAACGGCAGCTTTCGCTTCTTCCACTGTCACTTGCGGCGCTTCTTGATCGGATTTGGCCGTCTCCTGCTGCTCTTCGGACTGTTCCTGCGCAGGTTGGGCTTGTTGTTCGTTGGTCGCTTGTTCGTTGCCAGCGGCTGTGACCGCATCAGGCTCGGAACTAACATCGCCCTTGGCTCCGCATGCCGTCAGCAGCAGCGAAGCGGCAAGAATGGTGCAAAGCAGATAGCTGGCGCCCATTTGACGTTTCATGCAAGCCCTCCTAGTTTAATTTCAAATATTCCTTAATTCCTAAGACGATTTCAGCAGCTAGTTGGTTTTGCTTCGCGTCGTTGTATAGAACCGACGAGTCGTTCTTGTTGGACAGATACCCGCACTCCAGCAGAACAGCTGGCATCGTCGTATATTTGATTACGCGGAAATTGGCCGTTCTGACTTTCCGGTCATTCAGACCGGTCCCCTTTACGAGATGCTTGTGCATCACGTCCGCGAAAGCCTTGCTGTTCGCCCGCGTATAATAGGTCTCTGCACCTGATGCGCTCGCGGATGCGGCGCGGTTCGCATGGATGGAAATAAACAAATCCGCTTTGGCGTCATTGGCGATCTTCACCCGGCCGTCGAGTTCGACGAACGTGTCAGTAGAACGCGTCATAATGCCTTTAATTCGCGTTTCTTTATTGAGCAGTGCCATGACCTTCTGCGCAACGGCGAAGTTGAATTCCTTCTCGTGCCTGCCGTTCACGCTTGGGGCGCCTGGGTCTTTGCCGCCGTGTCCAGCATCGATTACGACTTTATATACACCGCTGCCCGTATTCGGGGTCGTGATTGGCGGCGCGATGTCGCCAGGAATTGGATCCAATACGCGGATGACGACGGCTCCTGGTTCTCTTACTACCTCATAATTGGTCGCGGATGTAACATCCAACACGACTCTCACGGTAGCGGGCTTGTCCGAGAACAAGGAAAAGCGAATCTTCTGCAAGGAAACGTGCGTATCCACTGTAACCTCGCCTGTCTGTGACGCTGCATTCGTAAACGGTGTTGTGAAACCCGCATCGAACGCGGTATTCGGCAAGTCGAACACAATTCGCTCCGGACTATGCAGCAGCGTCGTCTTCAACTCTCCCATCGTTCCGTCGTAGGGCAAGTAAATGCTGTTCAAGCCGTCAAAATCGATTGCCTTCAGAAGCGCGTTCACTTGCATGCCGGCTTCAGCTCCGACATTGCTGCCATTAGACGCCGTATCACCTGGGTTCGCAGAACCGTTATCCGTCTGCCCGGATTCATTCGAACTCTCGCTACCTCCCGTCGAGCTTCCCGCGTCGACGCCGTTGCCGGCTCCCGCGTTCGGATCGCTGGTTTGGTACAAATGGACGGATTGCGCTGCTTGATCCCAATCTACGCCGAGCCCCAAATTCTGACTTACGAACCGGAGCGGCACGAAAGTCGTGTTCGACTCCGCGAACGGCGCGGAGTCCAGCTTGATTTCTTGATCATTCACGACGGCCGTGCTGCTGCCCAGCGTGAGAACGATCTTTGACGTACCATTCCCAACCTGAACAGTCGGACTCGTCCAATCGACCTGAAAACCGATTCCTTCTGATACAACCCTGAGCGGCACCATCGTTAGTTGGTTGACGACCTTCGGCGCGACGGACGACTGCAGCTCAATGCCGTTCAGGAACAGTTTGGGTAAAACCGCCGCTGCGGCACCGCTTGCGCCCACGCCCGAAAATACCGAAAAGATTAGCGACAACAGCATGACAGCGGATACTAACTTCTTCATCTTTCACCTCGATGACTGAATTTTGTGCTCCGTAAGCAGCGAGAAACAGATGAAGCGAACGCCTCGCATCCGCTTCATGGGCATGAATGCATACTTGCGAAGGCAACGAATTACGACGTGCATCACTCCGACATTCCGACACTTGTAGACGAATACATAGACGCATTTTGTCATAAAAAGTTGCGTGCGAACAGTTAAATTTGTCCTAGTATGTCTCCCTTTTTGCCCCTTGGCCTGTTCGTCATACAATAAAAAGCCCCTGCTAAAAGCAGAGGCGATTGGGAAAGTGAAATATTCTAGAATGCCACGCGGCTAGCTTCGTACGCGGCGATCTTGTCTTGGTGCTGAAGCGTAAGCCCGATATCGTCCAGACCTTGCAGCAGGAATTGGCGACGGTGCTCATCCAGGTCGAATTGGATCTCCAGCCCGTAGTTGTCGCTCAGCTTCTTGTTCTCGAGGTCGACGTTCAGCTCATAGCCTTCGTTGTTCTGCGTGCGCTGGAACAGTTCCTCGACTTGCTCCTCACTCAGACGAATCGGCAGGATGCCGTTCTTGAAGCAGTTATTGTAGAAAATATCGGCATAGGATGGCGCGATGACGACGCGGAATCCATAGTCCAGAATCGCCCACGGCGCATGCTCACGGGAGGAGCCGCAACCGAAGTTAGCGCGGGACAGCAGCACGGACGACCCTTGGTAACGAGGCTGGTTCAGGCTGAATTCCGGAATAACGTTGCCTTGTTCGTCCCAACGCCATTCGAAGAACAAGAATTGGCCGAATCCGCTGCGCTCGATGCGCTTCAGGAATTGTTTTGGAATGATTGCATCTGTATCGACGTTAACACGGTCTACGGGAGCAACGATACCCGTCAGTTGAGTGAATGCTTGCATAGTTTGGTAACTCCTCTCGATTCCGCCTGGGGCTTAGTTGAATACTTCGGCTTTGATGTTCCAATCGCGTACGTCCGTGAATTTGCCTGTAACGGCAGCCGCAGCCGCCATAGCCGGCGATACAAGGTGCGTACGTCCGCCGCGGCCTTGACGGCCTTCGAAGTTACGGTTGGACGTCGAAGCGCAGCGTTGTCCCGGTTGCAGCACGTCTGGATTCATCGCCAAGCACATCGAGCAGCCCGCGTCGCGCCATTCGAATCCGGCCTCCGTGAAGATTTTGTCCAAGCCTTCCTTCTCGGCTTGAATCTTGACGCGTCCGGAGCCCGGAACGACGATCGCGGTAACTTTATCGCTAACCTTGTAGCCTCTAGCGATTTCGGCCGCGGCACGGAGATCTTCGATCCGTCCGTTCGTGCATGAACCGATGAAGACATAATCGACTTCAATCTCGCTCATTGGCGTACCTGGCGTTAAGCCCATGTATTCAAGCGCCTTCTCGGCTGCTTTGCGTTCATTCTCGGTCGGCAGATCGGATGGATTCGGAACCGAAGCGGTAATATCCGTACCCATGCCAGGGGATGTGCCCCATGTTACTTGCGGAATCAACGAATCAACGTCGAAATCAACAACCGTGTCGTAGGACGCACCTTCATCTGTCGTAAGCTGGCTCCAAACCGCGACCGCTTGGTCGAACTTCTCACCTTGCGGCGCATACTCGCGGCCGCGGAGGTATTCATACGTCGTCTCGTCCGGCGCGATCAAGCCTGCGCGAGCGCCGCCTTCGATCGACATGTTACAAACGGTCATGCGCTCTTCCATAGAGAGCGAGCGAATCGCTTCGCCGGTATATTCGATAACATAGCCGGTCGCAAAGTCAGTTCCGTATTTGGCAATGACGCCGAGAATCAGGTCCTTCGCGGTTACGCCTGGTTTGCGTTGACCCGTGAAGCGGACTTCCATCGTCTTAGGCTTCGCTTGCTGCAAACATTGCGTTGCGAGAACGTGCTCGACCTCGCTTGTGCCAATACCGAACGCCAGAGCGCCGAATGCGCCGTGCGTGGACGTATGGCTGTCGCCGCAGACGATCGTTTTGCCGGGATGCGTAAGTCCTAGCTCAGGACCCATGACGTGAACGACGCCTTGATCAATGCTGTCGAGGTCGTACAGCGTCACGCCGAAGTCTTTGCAGTTCTGAGTCAGCGTATCGATCTGCTGCTTGGAGATGGGGTCGGTAATGTTGAAACGGTCCTTCGTTGGAACGTTGTGGTCCATCGTCGCGAATGTCAGTTCAGGACGGCGCACTTGGCGGCCGGTCATCCGAAGACCTTCGAATGCTTGCGGCGACGTTACTTCGTGCACCAGGTGCAGGTCAATATAAAGGATACTCGGTTTGCCAGCTTCGGAATGAATGACGTGGTTGTCCCAAATCTTCTCAAATAATGTTCTCTTCGTCATGGATAATCACCTCATAAGTTCGTTGAATCGCTCTGTTCATCTAATGAAGTCATCATAGCATTTCCTTCTTCATTGATCTAAGATATAATATCTATAACTGTAATAGCTTCAAACTATGAGTCATTCCACATTCGATTTTCGCAAGGGGTGCCCGCCTACAATGGAATTTCGCCAGCTCCAGTACGTGATCCAAATCGCCAAAGAAAAAAACTTCTCCCGCGCCGCGGAGAAGCTTCATATCGCGCAGCCCTCTCTCAGCCAGCAATTGTCCAAGCTGGAGAAAGAGATCGGCGTGCTGCTGTTCCGGCGCACGACCAACTCCGTCGAGCTGACTCATGCCGGGACCGTATTCGTTGACAAGGCGCAGACGATATTGGACAGCATCGAGCAGCTGAAGCAAGAGCTCGACGATCTGTCCCATATGCGTAAAGGCAAGCTTGTCGTCGGGTGTCTGCCGATGACCGGGTCGCACGTGCTGCCGCTCGTTCTTCCCGTCTTCGCCAAGAAGTACCCAGACATCGAAATCGTGCTCGTCGAAGACACTTCATCGCGGCTCGAGCAGTTAACGGCAAGCGGTCAAACCGACCTCAGCCTGCTTTCGCTGCCAGTAGACCCCACGCTCTCCTACGAAACCGTCATTGAGGAGGAAATTATTCTGGCTGTGCCGCCCGGTCACCGTTTCGCCGGCCGATCGTATCCGGTGCGGCTCCGCGAACTGGCGGAGGAGCCTTTCGTCGTCCTGAAGCAAGGGCAAGGTTTCCGCCAAATCACGCTTGACCTCTGTCAACAGGGCGGGTTCGAACCCCGTATCGTGTTCGAAAGCACGAACATCGAGACCGTCCAATCGCTCGTCGCCACCGGGATGGGGATCGCGTTCGTCCCGAAAATGATGACAAGGGCCAAATGGAGCGACTATACGCCGGTCTATCTCACACTAGGCGACCCTGCTCCGTCACGGACGCTCGTGATGGCCAGCCGCAAGGGGCGGTATCTATCCAAGGCGTCCGAAGCGTTCATCCATACGATGCAGACGACGCTGGAAGAACACTTCGGCGGTTAATTCCACTCCGGCAGTATGAATTGTTAATATAAAGTCGGTCTACGGTCTTCGAACACGGGAATGCGTCCACGCACTTCGTCAACGAGCGCAAGATCGATCTCTACGCTGATGATCGTCTCGGTGTCGTCAGCTTCCGCAATGATTTCGCCCCATGGATCGATTACCATGCTGTGACCGAAGAAGCTCGTCTCCCCGCTCGTGCCGCAGCGGTTGCACGCAATAACGTACATCTGATTCTCGATTGCGCGCGCCGTCAACAGCGTGCGCCAGTGATGCAGTCGCGGGTTGGGCCACTGCGCCGGAACGAACAGGAGCTTAGCGCCAGATAGCGCTAGTCTGCGAGCCAGCTCCGGGAATCGAATATCGTAACAGATCATCATGCCGGCCTTCTCGCCTGCCACGTCCAGCGTTCCGATGGCATTGCCTGCGGTCAGATGCTTTTCTTCTTCCATTAAACGGAACAGGTGAATTTTCGAGTAGTCGGACTGCAATTCGCCCTTCTCATCAAACACGTATATCGTGTTGTATACGCCGTCCGCCCTTTTCTCCGCTACCGATCCGCCGACGATCTGCACGCCATGCTTCCGGCTGAATGCCGAAAGCATGGCTTTCGTCCGTTCTCCGTCTAAATCCGCAATCTCCCCGATTCGTTCCAGCGCATAACCGGTATTCCACATTTCCGGAAACACGATGACATCCGGCTTGTCCTGAACGTCGACCGCTTGTTCGAGAAGTTCGGCCAATTTACGGAAATTCTCATTCGGATGTCCTGCCTCCACATGCATTTGCAGCAGTGCAAGGCGTAATTTACGGGTCGTCATCATGCAAAACTCCCTTGCTCTTCATTCGTTTTCCCTAATGATACCTTCTCATGGTTCGCTGTCAAGATGGGCACCGTAATAGCGCAATCACTTTACTTACGAAGGAGAATGATCATGCCGCAGCTCAAAAGTAAATGGTCCCTGACCGTAGCGCTCTTCGCGGCGCTGCTGCTCCTCCCGTTCGTGACGCCGGCGTACGCCTTGGAGGAAACCAGCGCGCCGATGCGTCCGGTGCAAGTGTTCGACGTCGCGGCAGGCAAAGTCGTCAAATCGGTCCCGAACAGTCCCGAGTACCAGAATATCGCGAGCGCGTGGATCAAAGGAGCCAAAGAGCTGGCGCCTCAGCTTCAGCCAGACGAGAAATGCGGCTATGTATTCCGCATACCGCTTGATGCACCCGCTTCAATTAAGGCTGGGAGCGTGACCGTGCAAGCGACGGACGTCTTCTTATTCTACTGCCCGGATAAGCCGAAGCTGCTCCTTATTTTTGACGAAAATCGCAAGCCTTACTTATTCCAGCTCAACGTTGATGTTAAACCTTTTATGAGCAAAATCGGGCTGTAAACATTCGGCCGACCGTCTTTTCATCTCTCTTCACTCCGCCTTAATCCGAGCTATCGACACGGATTTGGAATCATGTTAAAGTATGTGTAGCTTTCGGGACAGTTAGCATGTAAGCGAATGGAGTGAAGAGAATGAACAAGACACAACCTTTACATACGCGCATTCAACCCGCCGACCGAATGACGGGATTGCCGGCTCAATTCTTTGCCGGATTGGTTCGCAAAGCCAACGCGCAGGCTGCCAAAGGACGAGATGTCATTAATTTGGGGCAAGGCAATCCTGACCAACCGACGCCATCGCATATCGTGGCCAAATTGCAGGCGGAAGCGCCGAATCCCGCTTACCATAAATATCCGCCGTTTAGCGGTTTCGCCTTTCTCAAAGAAGCGGTCGCCAAGCGATATAAAGAAGACTACAATGTCGATCTCGATCCAGAGACGGAGGTCGCAATCTTGTTCGGCGGCAAGACCGGACTGATCGAAATTAGCCAATGTCTGCTCAACCCCGGCGATATTGCGCTCGTGCCCGATCCAGGTTACCCGGATTATTGGTCGGGCGTTGCATTAGCAGGTGGCCGAATGGAATACATGCCGCTCAAGGCGGACAACGCATTCCTCCCGGATTACGGCGCAGTCGCGCCTGCAATTGCCGACCTAGCCAAGCTCATGTTCATCAATTACCCGAACAATCCGACAGGCGCCGTGGCAGACGATTCGTTCTACGCGGATACCGTTGCGTTCGCGGCCAAGCATAATATTGTCGTTGCCAGTGATTTCGCATACGGCGCGCTTGGTTTTGATGGCAATCAACCAGTCAGTTTCCTCCAGACACCTGGCGCCAAAGAAGTTGGCGTCGAGTTCTATACATTGTCCAAAACCTATAATATGGCCGGCTGGCGTGTTGGGTTCGCGCTCGGCAACAAAGAAGTCGTCGGCTTGATTAATCTGATCCAGGATCACTATTACTGCAGCTTATTCGGCGGAATTCAGGCTGCCGCGGCTGAAGCGCTGACCGGCCCTCAGGATTGCGTGGCCCAGCTTCGCCAAACGTACGAGAACCGCCGCAACGCTTTGTTCGGCGCGCTAGGGGAAATCGGCTGGCAAGCAGACAAACCGGGCGGCTCGTTCTTCTGCTGGCTTCCGGTGCCGAAAGGCCATACATCGGCTTCATTCGCCGATCTCGTACTTGAACAAGCCGATGTCGTCGTCGCGCCGGGCATCGGATTCGGCACGCATGGCGAAGGATATGTCCGATTGGGTCTGCTCGCTTCGGAGGAGCGGTTAATTGAGGCCGCCAACCGGATCGGCCGACTCGGATTATTCCGATAATCCCGCACCCTTGTGCCTTTACAGCTTCGCAGCGACCGTGATATGCTATGCACAATTGAACACTTCAACGTGATGATGGGGCCAAGTACACGAGCAGCCGCCGCGCGCAGAGAGTAAATTCATTAGCTGAGAGAATTTACCGCGGCAGGCGTGGAAACCCACCCTTGAACTTCCGGTGACGAGCCGGACAGCGCCTGCTGTTATCAGGCTTGAGATGGATAGTCATGCGCATACTGCGCCCATGCTATCAACAAAGGTGGTACCGCGGAAGTCACACTTTCGTCCTTTATACAAGTAAAGGATGAAAGTGTGTTTTTTTATTTGCCCCGTTTCGCACAGAACAGATCATCGACTCGGAAAGGAATCGGCGTATGACGGAACGTACAGTTGTCAAAATCGGAAGCAGTTCGCTCACTTCCGACGAGGGTGGCATCAACCGGGAACGAATCCGCTTCTTCTCGGATGAATTAGCCTCCTTGCACAAGGCGGGACAGCAAGTGCTGCTCGTCACCTCCGGCGCGGTTGCCGCTGGATTCAAGAGCATCGGTTATGCCGCAAGACCGAAACTGCTGCACGAGAAGCAAGCCGCCGCGGCGGTCGGCCAGGCGCTGCTTATGCAGGCTTATCAGGAAGCGTTCTCTGAGCACGGGATCGGCGTCGCCCAAATTTTGCTGACGCGCGCGGACTTCTCTAACCGCTCCCGGATCGGCAACGCCCAGAAGACGATCGAGGAATTGTTGCGGCAGCGGATGATCCCCATTATCAACGAGAACGATACCGTGGCCACGGATGAGTTAAAATTCGGCGACAACGATACCCTCTCCTCGCTGGTCGGCAACCTGCTTAAAGCGGATCGTCTGCTTATTCTAACCGATACGGACGGCGTCTATATGGAGGATCCGCGCAAAAATCCGAATGCGCTCCGGCTCGACCGGGTCGAGCAAATTTCGGAAGACATCATGCGCATTGCCGGTGGTTCCGGATCTTCCGTCGGCACGGGCGGCATGCGCTCCAAAATCGAGGCGGCGCGAATCGCGATGCGCGGCGGCGTCCCTGCTTTCATCGGCCGGGTGACCGAGAGCGGCGACTTGATGGCAGCCGCGCAAGGAAACGGGAAAGGAACTTATTTTGCCGCTAACCTTCATACGCTTCCGATGAAGAAGCAATGGCTTGGCTTTCATTCCGCGACCCAAGGTCGGATCGTCGTGGACGAAGGGGCCGAATCGGCGCTTACCGAACGGGGCAAAAGCCTGCTGCCAGCCGGGATTCGCGCCATCGACGGCGAATTCCATCCAGGCGACGTCGTCGAGGTCGTCAACCTCGCGCAGCGTACGATTGGCCGTGGCGTCGTCAATTATGAATCTTGGCAAGTGCAAGCCGCCATGGGACTTGGCTCTGACGAAGTCAAAAGACGGATCGACGTGACCCGGATCGAGGTCATTCACCGGGATGAATGGGTTACGTTGAAGTAGCGACATCGAAATAAATGGGGAGAAACAAGGAGGAACGAGAGATGAGTGAAGCTAGACTGAAATCCGCACTTGCTCAGCAAGCAAGCAAAACCCTGAATACGCTGACGACGGAACAAAAGAACGAAGCGCTCCTGCTAATGGCCGACGCACTGATCACGGAGCAAGCTTCCATATTGGACGCGAACATGGCCGATTTGCAGCGGGGCCGGCAGAACGGCACGAGCGAATCGCTGCTGGACCGGATCGCGCTGACCGAAAGCCGGATTGCCGGTATTGCGGAAGGCTTACGGCAGATCGTCGAATTGCCGGATCCGGTCGGACTTATTCAAGAATCATTCGATCGGCCGAACGGCCTGCGCATTGAGAAGATTTCCGTGCCGCTTGGCGTCATCGGCATTATATATGAAGCAAGACCGAATGTTACCGTCGATGCGGCCGGGTTATGTCTGAAGACCGGTAACGCCGTCGTGCTTCGCGGCGGTTCCGCGGCGCTCTCCTCGAACAGCCGCATCGTGGAAGTGCTGCGTGAAGCGCTCTCCCGTTCCGCCCTGCCCGCTGACTCGCTGCAGCTGATCGAAGATCCTAGCCGCGCCTCGGTCGACGAGATGTTGAAGCTGAACGGCTTGCTGGACGTTATTATCCCGCGCGGCGGCGCATCGTTGATCCGCAATGTCGTCGAGAATGCGACCGTTCCCGTCATCGAGACCGGCGCCGGAATCTGTCATACCTTCGTCGATGAAAGCGCAGATCCGTCAATGGCTTCCGACATCGCGTTCAACGCCAAGGTGCAGCGTCCTTCCGTCTGTAACTCCATGGAGACGCTGCTCGTTCACGAGCGGTTTGCTCGCGAACATTTGGCTGCGATCGCGGACCGAATGCAGGCGGCTAAGGTCGAGCTTCGCGGCTGTGAGGCTACCAGAGCGTTAATCCCTAACGCCAAGCAGGCAACGAATGAAGATTACGCAACGGAATATAATGATTATATTTTGAATATCAAAGTCGTCGGCACCTTAGATGAAGCCATCGCGCACATCGGCGAATACGGCACCAAACATTCCGAATGCATCGTCACCGAGAATCCGTCACATGCCAGCCGCTTCCTGCAGGCGATCGACGCCGCGGCGGTCTACCATAACGCGTCGACACGCTTTACGGACGGTTTCGAATTCGGCTTCGGCGCCGAGATCGGGATCAGCACCCAGAAGCTGCACGCGCGCGGCCCTATGGGTTTGCCCGCTCTGACATCGACGAAATATCGCGTTTACGGCAGCGGTCAAATCCGCGGATAATTTTTGGAGGTGCATTCGAATGTCCATACTCTCTTCTTCCGATCAAGCGCCAGTAATCGGTTCGCTTCGCCTTTGCTTCTACGGAGCCGGGTCGATGGCGGAAGCCGTCGTTCGGGGACTTATTAACCAGGAGCTAGCCGAGCCATCCCGCATTGCGATGTTCAATCGAAACAACGCCGATCGCCTCGCCGAACTTCAATCCAAATATAACGTTCGCGTATCATCCGCGCCAGACGACCAGATCGGCATGCTGCGCGACGCGGACGTCATCTTCCTCACGATGAAGCCGAAAGACGCGGCAGAAGCGCTGCGCAAGCTGGGCGGAATCGTGAAGCCGAATCAACTGCTCGTATCCGTCGTCGCCGGTCTATCGCTCCACACGATGGAAATGCTGCTTGGCCAAAAAATGCCGATCGTTCGCACGATGCCGAATACGTCGAGCACGATCGGCCTCGGAGCAACAGGCATGAGCTTCTCCGCGGCATGTACGGAATCGCACCGGCACATCGCGCTGACCATGTTCGAAGCGTTCGGCTTGACTACGGTCGTCGAAGAAACGATGCTCGATGCGGTGACGGGATTGTCCGGCAGCGGTCCGGCTTACATCTATTATATGATGGAAGCCATGATGCAAGCCGGCGAGGAATTGGGACTCAGCACGGCAGCTTCCCGAGATTTGACGATTCAAACGGTACTTGGCGCCGCGCATATGGTAAAATCAACAGGGGATATGCCCGCCGACTTGAGACGCAAAGTGACGTCCCCGAACGGCACGACTCAAGCGGCCATCGAAACGATGAACCAGCACGAATTCACGGAAGGCGTCATTCGCGCCATTAAGCGCGCAGCGGAGCGCGCGGCCGAAATGGGCGCCGAGATTGAAAGGAGCGCACTGCCATGAGCCATGGTAGCGTATGCGTCGCAACCTATCGATGCTACGACGATAAGGCGGATTTTAACAAGAAAGCACTCGGCATCGCTGTCGGCCTGACGGTCGGCAGTTGGACCGATCTTCCCGAAGCCCGCAAAGCCGAAATGGAGAAACACTTGGGGAAAGTAGTCTCCGTTACGGTACACGAACCGGACGGCGCACTGCCGGGCGAGCGATATGCCGATCTGAGAATCGCATACCCCGACGTTAACTTCAGCCGCGACATTCCCGCCCTGCTCGTCACGGTGTTCGGGAAGCTGTCGATGGACGGCCGCATTAAATTGATCGACCTAGAATTCTCTGCGTCGTTCGCATCGGCATTCCCGGGACCGAAATTCGGCATTGCCGGGGTACGCGAGCTGCTCGGGGTTCACGATCGTCCGCTGTTGATGAGCATCTTCAAATCCGTCATCGGCCACGATCTCGAAGGACTGCGCGAGCAGTTCTACAAACAGGCCCTCGGCGGCGTCGACCTCATTAAGGACGACGAAATCTTGTTCGAGAACCCGCTCACGCCGCTGGAGAAACGAGTGGAAACATGCATGGCGGCAGCCCGATTGGCCGAACGCGAGACCGGACAGAAGCTGCTGTATGCCGTTAACTTGACCGGCCCGACCTCACAGCTCGCCGCGAATGCCAAACGCGCAATCGCGGCAGGTGCCAATGCCCTGCTGTTTAACGTGCTTGCTTACGGCTACGACGCCCTGCATATGTTAAGCAGCGATCCTGACATTAACGTGCCGATCGCGGCGCATCCGTCGCTGGCAGGCGCATTCTATCCGTCGCCGCATTACGGCATTGCGGCACCACTCCTGCTCGGCAAATTGATGAGACTTGCCGGCGCAGACTTGGTGCTTTTCCCGTCGCCGTACGGCTCGGTCGTCATGCCGAAGGAAGAGAACCTCGCCGTACAGTCTGCGCTGATCGATCCCGCTCTCCCGGTCCGTGCCAGCATGCCGGTGCCATCGGCAGGTATTCACCCTGGACTCGTTCCGCTCATACTGCGCGATTTCGGCAAGGAAGTCGTGGTCAACGCCGGCGGCGGCATACACGGCCATCCGATGGGCACCGCAGCCGGCGGACAAGCGTTCCGTCAAGCGATCGCGGCCGCCGAGCAAGGCCTCTCCCTTCCGGAAGCGGCCAAACAGCCTGGGAACGAAGCGCTCCAAACCGCAATCGATCTATGGGGGTTTAAGGAATGACCAGTCAGCAAGAACAACTCGCAGCTGCAACAAACAAGAAACAAGTGATTTTCTGCGATTTCGACGGCACGATTACGGTGAACGACAATATTGTCGCGATTATTAAGCATTTCAATCCCAAAGGCTGGGAAACAATCGTCGACGATATTATTGCACAGCGCAAATCGATTGCGGAAGGCGTAGGGGAGCTGTTCCGCCTCCTTCCGACGTCGATGGAGCGCGAAGTCGTCGACTATGCGATCAACAACGTCCGTATTCGCGACGGCTTCCAAGAGCTGCTTGACTATTGCGCGCGCAGCGGGACCGAATTTTTCGTGACGAGCGGCGGGATCGACTTCTTCGTCTATCCCGTCTTGGCACGCTTCGGCATTCCCGCCGATCATATTTACTGCAACGGCAGCGATTTCAGCGGCGAGCGCATCGAGATTACGTGGCCGCATCCGTGCGACGAGCACTGCTCGAACAATTGCGGAATGTGCAAAACGACAATCATGCGCAGGTTCCCGGCCGAGACGCATACCCGTATTCTCATCGGCGACAGCGTGACCGATTTCGAAGGCGCTAAGCTCGCCGACGTCGTCTTCTCGCGCTCGCACTTGACGACCAAATGCCAGGAGCTGGGGCTTCCGCATACCGAATATGGCGACTTTCACGACATCGTGGCCGCCTTGCAGCAGAAGGAGGAAATTCGCCAATGACTTTTGCAAACATCTCGCTTGAAGAGAAACAACGCGCATTAGCCGAACTGACGGAAGTGAAGCAGTTGTTCGCAAGCCGAGGCTGGTTCCCGGGCACAAGCGGCAACTTGTCGGTGCGCGTCGGCGAGTTCGCTTCTGATGACTTCCAGTTCGCCATTACAGCGAGCGGGAAAGACAAATCCAAATCGACGCCAGAGGATTTCCTGTTCGTCGATCAGAGCGGTCAGCCGAGCGAACGCACGAACTTGAAGCCGTCTGCCGAGACGCTGATCCACTGTGAAATTTACCGGTTGACCGGTTGCGGCGCGATCTTCCACGTCCATACCGTCTTCAACAACCTCGTATCGGAGCTGTTCTGGGACCGCAAATCCATCCCGGTCGACGGCGTGGAATTGATCAAAGCATTCAATATCTGGGACGAGGACGCGCATATCGAGATTCCGATCGTCTCTAACTTCGCTCATATTCCTTCGATCGTGCCGGAAGTGACCGACCGGCTCGACCCGCGTATACCGGGCATTATGCTTCGCAAACACGGCATCTATGCTTGGGGCGCCAACGCCTTCGAAGCCAAGCGCCATTTGGAGGCGTTCGAGTTTTTGTTTGAATATGTTTATCGGTGGGAGAATTTGAAGCGCAAGCAATAGCGCTTCAAACTCTCCCGGCATTGTTGCAGAAGTGATAATAGCTTCTGCAAACTATGACCCAATCAGAATTTGAAGCGCAAGCAATAGCGCTTCAAACTCTCCCGGCATTGTTGCAGAAGTGATAATATCTTCTGCAACGATGACCCAACCCAAAAAGACTGATCCCGCCGGATCAGTCTTTTCTCATTCCTTCGCGCCGAGCTTCAAGCTAAGCCGTTCGGCCGCTTGCACCGCTGCTTCGATTTTATTCAACCCCAAGCAATGCTCCTCTGTGATGGCGAAAGTACCTGGAATCGTAAGGCCGCCGAAGTACGCTTTGACTTCTTCCGCATCCGTAAACCAATCTCCCGGCTCGACTGGTTCGATCGGCTGGTCCGGCCATACCTGAGTCAGTTCCGGACTATACAAAGGCGTCCTGCCCCGGATTAGTCTGCAGCCGTCCAGCTTCTGCTTATAACGCGGCTGAGTGTGCTCGGGACGCTTAGACGTGAACAAATGCGGCGCATAATCCATACGCGAACCGGTATGGCGGACCGCCTTCATATACAGATGGACACCTCGCCCGACTTGCGGCACGCCGAACAGCATTGCATACAACCGTTTGCCGAACTCGATCCGTTCTTCGAGATTTCGAAAATCCTCCAGCACGATCCCCGCCAGCTGCATCTCCCCATCCGTAAGCGCCCCGTACGGCATGAACACCGCGTTCAGCTGAAGTGGAGCTTGAAGGAGGAAGGATACGGTGTCCAGTACATGCTGCCGATAATAAGGGTTCTGCACGATGCGCCCTTCAATGAAGTGCTGCTCATTCACAATGAGCGCTACCGTCAAAATCGCCGACTCCCGACGCTGCCAGAATTGCTCCCAGACCGGTTCCATAAACCGGCTAACGCCGAACGCCGGTAGCAAATACGACAGATCCTTGCCTTCCTTACACGACAAGTCGTAAAGCAGCAGCTGCGGAAACGCATCTCCGAAAATAAGTGCGTTCGCACGCTCCAACATGGCGAATATCGCCTCGCGCTGCTCCGCGTTCAGCAGCCTGGGCAGCAACTCGCCCTGCAAGTCTGTCATGTTATAGCCGCCATTGCGGGAGACGAGATGGGCAAGCAGTGCCCAATGAAGCTCCGGACGCCGCAAGTAGAGTAGCCGATAAGCTTCGGTACGAGTGACATTATTGCGATTAGCCAGGGCCGTCTCATGTTCGATTCGATGGATGAATCGCCGATCCTGATCACTCCAAGAACGGCTTGCCCACCGAACATTACCCGCGTTCAAGCGCCCACCCTCCGCTTCGCCATCCTCCTTCGTCCCTATGCTCCCCTGTAGTTGTCCTTCGTCTGCGAGCGCAGACCATCTGGCAAACAGAGGGCGAAGCAGCGAATCCCTTAGTTTTGGCGGACGCGCGGTTTCGGTCATTTGAGCGGATAGGTCACGCGCGCGCCACTTCGATCGTACGACCGCGAATAACGTAACTAGCAGCCGAATGAACCGCGCAGCTATTCGGTACCACTTCTCCCGCATGGTCGGCTTTACCCAGTTTGAATTCAATCTCCCGCCCCGCTTCCAACGTATATACGTCTCAGTATGGGCAAACGACAAGACCGCTAGCCCTCTCGACTCTCGCACATCGCAAGAAATACCATTGGAGCAAGAAGAATCAGTTCCCGCTTTTGCAACCACACATGGACAAGTATAATAGGCAATATAGGATCGGCTCGAATAGGAAGGAGTCAGAACGCCATGTGCGGACGCTTCACGATTACGGTGACGCTCGAAGAACTTATGCTTCGCTATTGGATCGGCGACGCTACGGTACCGTTCCATACCCCCAAATACAATGTCGCGCCAGGACAGCAAGTGCTGGCCATTATCCATGACGGCCAACAAAACCGGCTAGGCGAGCTCAAATGGGGACTGGTCCCCTCGTGGTCCAACGACCCGAAGATCGGCAACAAGCTGTTGAACGCTCGCTCCGAGACCATCCATGAGAAGCCGGCATTCAAGCAACTAGTCGGCCGCAAACGCTGCATTGTGCCGGCAGACGGCTTCTATGAGTGGCAGAAAACCGCTACAGGGAAACAGCCGATGCGGATCGTTCTGCGCAGCCGCAATGTATTCAGCATGGCTGGCTTGTACGATATTTGGGTAAGTCCTGACGGCACAAGGGTGAGCACCTGCACGATCTTGACCACAGCTCCGAACGAGCTGATGGCCCCCATTCACGACCGGATGCCCGTCATTCTACAGCCCGAGGACGAAGCGCTATGGCTGGATCGCAGCGTTCAGAATCCGAACGAGTTCAAACGTCTTTACGTACCTTACCCAGCGGATGAGCTTGAAGCTTACCCTGTTCACTCTTCAGTCGGCAGCGTGAAGGTGGACGAGCCCTCGTGCATCGAGCCGCTTGCCGCCTTGAGTTGAAGCACTCCCCCGCTGAACGACGCAGAAAGGCCATCCTCGCGGACTCCATAGAGCCCACATGAGGATGGCCTTTCTCACTTGGCTGAACCATCGACGCTTAGCGAAACATCGTCCACAGCTTCAACAGATGAAGCGTATTGTTCGGGTCGATCTTTTGGGCAAGCACGAAAGCGACGATTTGCTCCTCCTGCGTCTCGTTGAGCGGCTCGTTCAGCACGCCGGATGCCTGCCTGACGAGACGGCGCACTTTGACGCGATCCTGCAGATCGTATTTCGTCAAACCGTTGAGCACTTGTTTGATACGTTCCTTGACGACCGGATTTTTCATTTTGACCTTGACGCGTTCGACGAACTCGGGACGAATTCCAAATTTCGTATAACTCATATGCGGCAATAGCACCTCCGTCCGGCTTTTCAGCCCTTCGTCCCTACTATATGCCGCAGCAATCCCGAAGATATCTAGTCCAGCAAATCCCCTTCAAAAAGCTGATCCTGTTTTAAGATATTGTGCAGCCGGGCAAGCGTCGCATCGGTCCAGAAATCATCCCGCCGCGCCAAATCGGCCGCATCGTCGCGCGCTTCTTCCAGCACCGCGAAGTCCGTGTCCAAATTGGCCAGCTTGAACTCCGGTACGCCGCTCTGCTTCGTCCCGAAAAAGTCGCCAGGTCCGCGTAAATCCAAATCTCTGCGCGCCACCTCGAAACCATCGTCGGTCTCCGTCATCACCTTCATGCGCTCACGCCCCACTTCGGACTTCGGATCCGCGATCAAGACGCAATGCGACTGATGTTCGCCCCGACCGACGCGTCCGCGCAGCTGATGCAATTGAGACAACCCGAACCGCTCCGCGTCCATGATGATCATGAGCGTGGCGTTCGGGACATCGACCCCAACCTCGACGACGGTCGTGGCCACCAGCACTTGGGCTTCGTTGCGGCCGAACGCGGCCATGGATGCATCCTTCTCCGCCGGCGTCATTCTTCCGTGAAGCAAGCCGATTTGGAGATCCGGGAACGCCTGCTGCAATTGAATGTGAAGATCAATCGCATTCTGTACATCCAGCTTCTCGGATTCCTCGATAAGCGGGCAAATAAAGTACGCTTGCCGCCCGAGATCGGTCTCCTGCCGGATAAAACCGAGCACTCGGTCGAGCATGCTATGTTTGACCCAATAGGTTTTGATCGGTTTGCGCCCCTTTGGACGTTCGTTCAACGTGGAGACATCCATATCTCCGAAAGCAGTGATGGCGAGCGTGCGCGGAATCGGCGTAGCCGTCATCGTCAGCACATCCGGGTTCAACCCTTTGCGGCGGAGCACGCTTCGTTGATTGACGCCGAATCGATGCTGCTCGTCCGTGACGACAAGACCGAGGCTTTGAAAATGTACGGTGTCTTGGATAAGCGCATGCGTGCCCACGATAATTTGAATAAGTCCCATTTGAAGACCGGCCAGCACGTCGCGTTTGCGACGATCGGTCATGCTTCCGGTCAGCAAGCCGACTTCGATGCCAACCGGGGCAAACAGCTTTTGCAGCGATCGATAGTGCTGCTCCGCCAAAATTTCTGTCGGCACCATTAATGCGCCTTGATGTCCCGCCGTCACGGTCGCGAATAAAGCTACTGCCGCGACGACCGTTTTGCCTGCCCCGACGTCTCCTTGAAGCAGCCGGTTCATGCACCCGCTCGAGCGCATATCGATCAAAATTTCGTTCACGACCTTCTTTTGCGAGTCGGTTAGCTCGAATGGAAGGGTTGCCGCGAATTGACGAATTGCCTCTGCGCCTACGACATGGGCGATTCCTTGTGTCTTCTCCCTGGTCAATGCCCGGTAAGCCTGCAGTTTAAGTTGAAAGAGGAACAACTCTTCGTACACGAGTCTTCGGCGGGCGGCTTGTCCACGCTCAGCATCCTCCGGCTGGTGAACGCCTGCGACGGCATCCTTACGAGCCATCAGCTGATGTTTCTCGATTAAGGCATACGGCAGCACTTCTTCGATCAAACTGCCGTATTGCGTCAGTGCTTGCTGGATCGTCTTGCGTATCCACGATTGCGTGATGCTGCCGCCAACCGAATAGACCGGCTGAACTGAGCCTGAGCGCGATGAACCTCGATCGGGGAACTCGGACTCGGCCACCGTAATTTGCAGCCTGCGCTGCTCCCACTTGCCTGTCATCACGATCTCTCTGCCAGCCGTTAAGCTCTCCTTCAAGAAGTGACGGTTGAACCAGACCGCATGAACCAACACGCCGTCTACCATCACCCGGCAGTTCAATCGGGACTTCCCTTTCCCGAAACGCGACAGTATGGCATCGCTCATAATTTTGCCCTGAATGGTGACTTTCTCCCCATCCTTGGCTTCGCCTAATCCGCGAATCCGGTAATCTTCATAACGAAATGGAAAATAGTTCAGCAAATCAGCCACGGTATGGACGCCAAAGGCGTGAAGCTCCTGTTCCTTCTGAGCACTCACGCCTTTGATTTGCCGGACTGAAAGTTCATCCAGCTTCATGATGGTTAACCTCTCACTCGATTAATGAAAATCGCCGCTGCGCCGGGACCGACGTGAGCCCCGATGACAGGGCCAATCCAGGTATAATGGACGGTACGGACATCCAGCTTCTCTTGCACAAGCCGGCCCAGCTCTACTGCGAGATCTTTGACGTTCGTCCATGCGATCGTCAGCTCGACCGGATCACGTCCGAAATCGCGCTCTACCATCTCCAGAATTCGGGCGACTGCTTTCTTCTGCCCACGCACCTTATCGATAGCTGTAACTTCACCTTCGGTATCGATGCTCAGGATCGGCTTAATATTCAGAATAGAGCCAATGACTGCGGAGGCTTTGCCGATACGCCCGCCTTTCTGCAAATATTCGAGCGTATCGACGATAAAATATAGCTTCTTATCTTGATTCAGCTGTTCAATCTCAATTAGAATCTCGGCCTTCGACTTCCCTGCTTGCGCCAGCTTCGCGGCATGCACGACAAGCAGGCCGATGCCGTAAGTCGCGGATTTGGAGTCATAGACCGAAATATCTGCGTCGCGCTCCAGCATCGATTGGCCGATCATGGCAGATTGGAACGTGCCGCTGAATTTGGCCGATAGATGGATCGAGATGATCGACGCTTCCGGATCTTCATTCAGAATCCGTTCGTACGTCTCCATAAATTCGATCGGTGAAGGCTGCGACGTCGTCGGCAGTGCTTGCGCGCGCTGAAGCTTTTCATAGAATTGTTCCGGGCTTAGCGTAATGCCGTCCAGATACGTTTCCTCACCGAAAATGACTTTGAGCGGAACAAGCTCTATGCCTAATTGCTCGCGCATCTCGGCTGGAATATCGGACGTGCTGTCTGTTACGATTCGAACTTTGCTCACAACGCCACCCCCTATTCTACAGCAAACAAATATGGATACAGCGGTTGTCCGCCGGCGTGCACTTCCAGTTCCGCATCCGGATATTGTTCCATGATCCAGTCAGAGAGCGCTTCGGTCTGGGCGAGCTCCGCTTGTTCGCCGGTCAGAATGGTAACGAGCTCTCCCCCGTCTTCCATCATACGCGCCAGCAGCGCTTGACAGGCCGCGGTCAAATCTGGCAGCGCCGTGACGATGGATTTCTCGAGAATGCCGATGTAGTCGCCCTCGCGAATATCGATGCCGTCGATCGACGTATCGCGGACGGCGTGCGTTACTTGGCCCGAGAGAACCTGCTTCGCCGCCTGCTGCATGGCTTCCGCATTCGCCTCGGATGTCTCTTCATCACGAAAAGCGAGGACGGCAGCGAGTCCTTGCGGGATTGTCTTCGTCGGTATAACGGTAACGCTGCGCTCGCTAAGCTCCGCCGCTTGCTGAGCCGCGAGAACGATATTGCCGTTATTCGGGAGCAAATAGATATGTTCCGCAGCTAACGAATCGATCGCTTTCACGAAATCTTCCGTACTAGGGTTCATCGTCTGACCGCCCGAGAGGACGACATCAACGTTATTGTCCAGGAAAATATTCCGGATGCCATCCCCCATCGCGACCGCGATTATGCCGAAAGCAGCCCATTCATGCGCTTGCGAAACGGAAATCGAGTCAATCGAGGCGCCGGTCAAAACTTCCGGCACTACCTTGCCGAGCTCTTCATCCGCCACGCTGCCGAATCCGCCGTGCGATTCTTCCTCCAGAATATCGCGGTGCTGCTCACGCATGTTCAGAATATGCATGTCCGTTAATTCGCCATATGGCAGCGCCAAATTGAAAACATCGCCTGGTCTGCGGGAATGGACGTGCACCTTGATGATATCGTCGTCCGCGATAACGAGAATCGAGTCTCCGTCCTTCGCGAGCGCCTTCTTGAACGCTTCTTCGTCGAATGGTATCGTTTTGCCTCCGCCGAGCTTGCGATTAATGAAAAACTCCATATCGTACAAAAACTCGATCGCTTCCGTGGAAAGACGGGATTGCGCGCTCGATGGCTGTGCTGGAACGATCGGCTTTACCACGTTGTGCTGCGCGCCGACTTCTTCCGGTCTTGCGGCTTCGCTCGCCCCCCATGCCCCTTCGGTAACGCTAGCGTTCGAGAGGGCCCGTGCAAAGCCTTCATAGATGAACACGAGTCCTTGACCGCCCGAGTCGACAACGCCCACTTGCTTGAGCACGGGCAGCAGATCCGGCGTCCGCTGAAGCGCTTCGTGCGCTTTCGCATGCACCTCGCTCATAAACTCCGTAACGTCCGGTGTTCTGCGCGCGATGGCTACGGCGTGTTTGGCCGCTTCCTTGGCTACCGTCAAGATGGTACCTTCCACCGGTTTGACGACCGCCTTATAGGCCGCGTCCACGCCATGCTGGAAAGCAGCAGCGAGTTGCATCGAGTTAATCTCTTCCGCACCTGCGACGCTCTTGGAGAAGCCTCGGAACAATTGGGATAAAATAACGCCCGAATTGCCTCTGGCTCCCATCAACAGACCTTTCGAAAGCGCTTCCGCAACTTTGCCGACCGCTGGCGACGGTTTGCTTCGAAGCTCCTGTACCCCCGATGTCATGGTCAAATTCATGTTCGTACCCGTATCGCCATCCGGCACCGGAAATACATTCAAAGCATTAACGTGGTCCACGTTGCGATGCAAGCAATCGGCCCCCATATTCACCATGCCCGCAAAGTCTGAACCGTTTATATAACGTTTACTCAACGTTGATTCCCCTTCCTACCGAGATACCCGTACGCCCTGGACAAGAATATTGACGTCATCTACCTGTAGGCCGATGACATCGTTCAGCACATATTTTACTTTCGTCTGAATGTTATGCGCGACTTCGGATATTTTTGTTCCATAGCTAACGATGATGTACAAGTCTATAAGCAAGCGTTCGTTCTCCCGGCGCACTTCCACTCCACGCGTCAAATTATCGCGTCCGAGAAGTTCCGTAATCCCATCTTTCAGCTGCTTGCGAGAAGCCATTCCGACTAGCCCATAACATTCCAGTGCCGCTGAGCCGGCAAGTACGGCGATGACGTGATCGGTAATGATGATGGTTCCTTGTTCCGATTTAAGCTGCAGAGGCATGGAAATCCACTCCTTCGTTTATGTATTATGGACTAAACAACATTGTACTATAAATATTGCAGATATTGAAGCCCGTTCGTCGAATTTCGCCGATTTTCATCTCATTTCGCCCCTTTTGCATGTCTTGATTCGTTGGGCGAACTATGTTATTATGTTTGAGTATGTTTATTTGCAACGGTTTTCAAGGAGGTGTATTCCATGTCTCGCAAATGTTACATCACGGGCAAAAGCCCAAGCACTGGCAACCATGTTTCTCACGCTAACAACAAAAACCGTCGTTCTTGGGGCGTCAACGTCCAGAAGGTTCGCATTCTGGTTGACGGCAAACCAAAACGCGTATACGTCAGCACTCGTGCACTGAAATCCGGTAAAGTTACGCGCGTGTAGTAACGTTCACCATGGACAAAAGCACCTGATCCCATCAGGTGCTTTTTTTCATATGCCCGCGAATATAGCCGTCCACGTCCTCCGCAGGCGGCTGTGTTCCCGTGGCGGGATATGCGCTTTCGAAGAGACTTCGGCACCGCGGCTAGCTTTAACTTTTTTGAAAGGTGTTCAAAATCGCTTTGACAACCCCGCCCAAAAATTTTGGAAGCTTAATCGTATAAAACTTCATCCTCCACCCCTCCTACGCATGCTCGACATCGCTCCGTCCGTGTATTATACGTGATACCTTCCGCATTGTGCGCATTAAAGCGTTAGCGGTCCTGCCAGCTCTTTTTGCAGATTGCTGGCAAACAAAAAAGGCTACAGGAACCTTCGTTCATGTAACCATCCTATGCGCAGGCCAACCCGCGTATTCCAAGCAAGGGAGCCCATTAAATGATGTTTTGCAGGATCAGGGAAGCAGCGGCGGCCGCCTCATCCTGCTGTTGTCTAGCATACTCCGCGACAGCCATTGTGATCACGCCCATGAAATAAAAGAAAATGGCGAGCGCGATGAACGCGATCCGATGGCCGAGCTTGTGAAATTTCTTGAAGAACAATACGCCGAGCACGATCGCCCCGATCGAGAACAACGTGCTGACGGGGAAACCAAAGAATGAGAACAGCGACAGTAAGGTGCCGCTGCCCCAGCTAAAGAGCAGCAGCAGCAGCAATCGTTTGATTCGTCCTCCCATGGACGATCCTAGCGGAGCGCCGTAATGGCGGCTGCCCGATCCTGCTCGGTGAAGATCGCGTTGCCCGCCACGAGGACGTTCGCGCCCGCTTCGCGCACGAGAGGCGCCGTTACGGCGTTGATGCCCCCGTCGACCTGCACATGCATGCCGTTCAAGCCGCGCTGCTCCAGTAGGCTTCGAAGCGCTTGAAGCTTCTGAATGGAGCCAGGGATGAACTTCTGTCCGCCGAAGCCCGGGTTCACGGTCATGATTAGCACCAAATCCAGATCGTCCAGCACATGCTCGAGCACCGAGATCGGCGTAGCCGGATTCAGTGCGACGCCTGCTGGCAAGCCCGCTTCCTTGATGAGATGAACGACCCTGTGCAAATGCACGCATGCTTCAGCATGAATCGTAATGCGATCCGCGCCGGCTTTGATGAACGCCGGAATATATTGCTCCGGCTTCTCAATCATCAGATGAACGTCGAATGGCAGCTTCGTGGCCGAACGAACAGCTTCCACGATGAGCGGACCGAACGTTAAGTTCGGGACGAAATGGCCGTCCATCACATCAATATGGATCCAGTCGGCCCCCGCGCGCTCTACATCCCGGATATCGTCAGCTAATGCGGCAAAGTCTGCCGAAAGAATAGATGGTGCGATGATCGACATAATCAGTACCTCCGCTTTTTCTCTTTCATCTCCGCCATGAACAGCTTGTAGTGCTCATAACGGGTTGGTTCGATATTCCCTTCTGCCAGCGCCTCCAGAACCGCGCATTCCGGCTCGTGAAGATGCGTGCAACCCCGGAATTTGCAGCTGCCAGCCAGCTCCCGCATTTCCCTGAAACAGCTGCCCAACTCTTCGATCCCGAGTTCAACGAAATCAAGCTGGCTGAATCCCGGCGTATCAGCCACGAACCCCCCGCCGACCTGGATTAATTCGACGTGACGGGTCGTGTGTTTGCCGCGGCCCAGCCGGTTGCTGATGGCGCTCGTCTCCAGTTCAAGGCCAGGCACTAACGCATTAAGCAAGGAAGATTTACCCACGCCCGACTGGCCGGCGAATACCGCCAGATGCCCTTGAAGTCTCGCTCGAAGCGACTCGATCCCCCCGCTTTGGCGCGAGCTCGTCGTAAACACGGCATATCCGAGCGGTTCGTAGATCCGCTTAACCGCGTCCATGGCTACTTGCGCTTCGGCCGAATCCGGTCCTTCATCCGCGAGATCCGATTTGCTCAGACAGAGAACGGTCGGTATGCCGGCGTGTTCAATATGGACGAGGAATTTATCCAGCAGTTGAAGATTAAGCGTCGGCTCCGTAACGGAGAAGACCAGTACGGCCAGATCGATGTTGGCGACCGGCGGCCGGATTAGCTCCGAGCTGCGAGGGAGGATCGCGTCTACGGTCCCCTCCCCGTTCTCCGTTACGCCGTAGCGTACGCGGTCTCCAACAAGCGGCGATTCCCCGCGTTTCTTGAAGATGCCTCTCGCCCTGCACTGAATCGGCGTAAACGAAGCATTCGTCTCTTGTCCTTCCGGAACGACGTAATAAAAACCGCTAAGTGCTTTGACGATTCGGCCGACCGTGTCGTTATGGTTGTTCTCCTGCATTCGCGCCCCCGTTGTCGTTTGCCGTGCCTTCTGCCTGCTGTTCTTCCGTGCTCTGCCCGTTGCCCGAATTTGGCTGCCCGTCCGGATTGTCCGCCGGTTCTTCCGACGGCGGGTCCGTTCCCGGAACCGTCTCCGGCGATGAATCCGTCCCGTTCTTCGCATCGTCGTACGTCTTCGAGAACGAATCGGCAAACTCGTTATCGCGGTAAATCTTAACGATCGCTTCGGTATTCGGTCCAAGGACGACCTTAACCTGGAAGTTCACCGTTTCGCGGATCGTCTTCTGACCCCATTCTTGATCTTCGCCGCGCGCATCGGTGTAGACGATGCGGATTTTGCTGGACTTGCCCGCTACCGCAGGCGAGATTTGAATGTTAAATGGATATTCGATCGCTTCTTCCGGCAGCCCGTCGCTGATCGTCAAGATGACCTTTGCGCCTTTCGCGACCGGATCTTTCGGATTATACGGATACTGTTCGATGACTTTGCCCTTCTCGCCGTAGCTCGGCTTCCGTACCGTGTTCGCCGCATCGACGACAAGCCCTTTGGCCTGCAGCTCCTTGATGGCCTCCGACTCCGTGTAACCGATCAAATTCGGCATCGGGAACGTTTCTTGCCCCTTGCTGACGACAAAACGGAACGTCTCCTTGTTCGGATCGAAGTCTGTGTTCGGCGCCGGCGTCTGCTCTAAGATCGTCCCGGCCGGTTCGTCACTGAACTCTGGGACGGAAGTGATTCGCGTGTCGGATACTCCGAGGTCGGTAAGCGCCGTCTTGGCCTCTTCGAACGTCCTGCCCTTGAAGTCGTTCATTTTCTCCAATTCCGGCCCGTTGCTAACGTATAGCACGATAAGCGAACCGACTTTCACCCGCTGATTGGTCGGCGACTGGTTGTATACCTGGCCTTTCGGTACCTCTTGATCCACCTTGTAAATGATCGGGTCTTTGACCTTCAGACCTAGCCCTTCGATCTCTTTGATAGCCGCGGTCTCGTCCTTGCCGACGACGTACGGAACGTCGACTTCTTCGATCTCGAACCAGCTGAGCACGGTACTGGCTCCCCAATAGACGAGTCCGATTATAATCAAGGTTGACAGCACCACGATCAAAGGCTTGACCCACTTGCGTTTGGGCGGATCTTGAAGCCCTTTGCCGTTCCACCGGTCGGACTTCTCCTCTTGTGCCTGGTCACGCCCAGCGGCAGGCGCCGCGCCAATGGTGTCGCCCGCAATGCTGCCGCGAATGGCCGGCATCACCCGCGTCTCTTCGAAATCAGCCGCATGATCGCTCGCGAACGAGATTTTGGGCTCGTTGAGACGCTCCGGCTTTAAGCATGTCTCCAGATCCCGCAGCATCTCGGTCGCGCTGGAATAACGATCGGCCGGATTTTTGCGCATCGCCTTCAAGATGATGTTCTCGACGCTTTGCGGGATGTACGGATTGACCACGCGCGGTTCCTCGAACGTTTCTTGCAGATGCTTGAGCGCTACGCTGATCGGGCTTTCGCCCAAAAAGGGAAGCTTGCCGGTCAGGGTCTGATAGAGCACGATCCCTAACGAGTAGAGATCGGACTTCTCGCCCGTGCTTACGCCTTTCGCATGCTCGGGAGAGAAGTAATGCACGGAGCCCAGCACCGATCCCGTCTGCGTAATGGTCGAGGAGGTTACCGCTCTGGCGATCCCGAAATCGGTTACCTTCACACGACCATTCTTGCCGATCAAAATATTGTGCGGCTTGATATCGCGGTGAATGATTTGATTATGATGAGCGTGCTCGAGCGCATCGCAAATTTGAACGGCGATATGCACCGCCTCCTCCACCTGAAGGGGCGCACGTTCTTGAATAATTTCATTGAGATTATGGCCTTCGATATATTCCATGACGATATATTGCGTGTCGCCCTCTTCCCCAACATCGTAGATGCTGACGACATTCGGGTGCGATAAGGCTGCCGCAGACTGTGCTTCGCGCCGGAACCGGCGAATAAATTCCTCGTCGTGCGTATATTGCTGGCGAAGCACTTTAACAGCCACCTTGCGGTTTAGCAAAATGTCGTGGGCTTTGTAGACGAGCGCCATGCCACCGCCGCCGATGCGGGTGATGATTTCATAGCGTCCGCCCAATTCGTGTCCAATCATGTCGCTCACCCCTCTTGCTCCGTGTTACCCGCATGGTGCAGCAGGACGACCGTAATATTGTCATCCCCGCCGGCTTGAAGCGCTAATTCGACGAGCTGCTCGGCTTTCGCTTCCAAATCGCGCTCGTCACGCTCCAGCACCGCGCTCATCTCATCATCCGATACCATCGTGCTTAGCCCGTCGCTGCACAGCAACAGCAAGTCGTCAGGCGCCCAATCGAAGCCGATCAGGTCCACCTCGACCTGCTCGTCCGTTCCAAGCGCTCTGGTCAGCACATTGCGGCGCGGATGATTCGCAGCCTCTTCCTGGCTAATCTGTCCATGCTTGGCCAATTCGTTAACTAGCGTGTGATCCTCGGTCAACTGTTCGAAACTTCCCTTACTCCATATGTATACGCGGCTATCGCCAATATGTCCGATTACACCGCTCTCTTGTCCCGCAATTACCGCCACAACAGTCGTCCCCATATTGTGATACTGGTCGTTGCGCGACGCCATATCGTATACGACTTCGTTCGCTTGCAAAATGGCGCTGTGCACCAATGACCGCCGCTCTTCAAGACTCAGCGCCGTCAGTTCCTTGCCATTTAGCGATTCGCGAAACGTATCCACGGCCAATTGGCTGGCGACTTCGCCAGCCAAATGACCGCCCATGCCGTCCGCCACGATGGCGACGGCACAGCCGTTATCTTGATTTTGCGCCCATGCGCGGTCTTCGTTCACAAGTCGGATTCGCCCGATATCGCTGCGAAACGCGATTTTCATTCAACAATCACCCCGTCGTAGACTCCATATGTTTGGCCCGAAGCTGTCCGCACGCTGCCGCGATATCATGTCCTTGTTCTCTGCGGATTGTTGCATTTATGTTGTTGCGTTCCAGAATGCGTTGGAATTCGAAAATTTGGTCGCGAGGTGTCCGGACGTACCGGCGTTCCGGTACGTGGTTAACCGGAATCAAGTTCACGTGGCACAACATGTCCTTCAATACGCTGGCTAGCTCTTCCGCATGCTCGTTCTGGTCGTTCACGCCGCCGATCAGCGCGTATTCGAACGTAATGCGGCGACCAGTCTTCGCAAGATAATAACGGCAGGCTTCAATGACTTCCTCGAACGGGAAGCGGCGGTTAACCGGCATCAGCTTCGAGCGAAGCGCATCGTTCGGCGCATGAATGGAAATCGCCAGGTTGATCTGCGTATTCTCCTCCGCGAATTTATACATGCTTGGCACGATGCCGCTCGTGGATACGGTGATATGACGCTGCCCGATGTTCAATCCCTTCTCATGGATCATCGTCCGCAAGAACGTCATGGTCGCGTCGTAATTCTCGAACGGTTCGCCGGAGCCCATGATAACAATGCTGGAGACGCGCTCGTTCGTCGCGTCAAGCATCTGCTGCGCCACGACGACCTGCGCGGTAATCTCGCCGGCGGTCAAGTTGCGCTTCAACCCGCCGAGCGTGGAGGCGCAGAACGTGCAGCCGATCCGGCAGCCGACCTGCGTCGTGACGCAGATGCTATTGCCGTAGCTGTGACGCATGATAACCGTCTCGATCGCGTGGTTGTCGTGCAAGCCGAACAGAAACTTGACCGTGCCGTCTTTCGATTCGAAGCGCGTGATTTCACTAAGCGTGACGAATTGGAATTGGTCATTGAGCTTCTCGCGCAGCGGCTTCGGGAGGTTCGTCATCTCCTCGAAGTTGGTGACGCGTTTCACATACAGCCAGTCGAACAGCTGACCGCCGCGGAAGGTAGGCTCGCCGTTTTCTTTCATCCAATCCTGGAGTTGCTCGAGCGTATAGTCGTAGATGAATGGTTTCATCGAATTCACACCTGTTTCTTTACTTTTTTAATGGCCGCATGGCCCGCGGCCGCTATCGTTCTATATTACCACAAACGCCCATGACCAGGCTACAAAGCCGGCACGGGCGCTGCGTGGACTGGTTATCGTTTTACTTGCGCTTCAGCTTGGCGATGTAAAAGCCGTCGCTGCCAAAATGCTGGGGCAGCAGTTGAAGCTCGCCGCGGAACGCGTCGCCAATGGCGCCAGCCTCGCGCAAGGCGGTCACGATGCCAGGCGGCCACTGCGGATCAAGCTCGAAATCGGGCTGCTCCGCCAAAAAAGCAGCCACCTGGTCCTCGTTCTCTTGCCGGGCGATCGTGCACGTGCTATAGACGAGCGTGCCTCCGGACTTGACCAGCTTGGCAGCCTCGCGCAGCAAACGCCGCTGCACGCCGGCTATCTCACCGACGTCGCCCGGCGATTTGGTCCACTTGATCTCGGGTTTGCGCCGTATAACGCCCAGACCCGAGCAAGGAGCGTCCAACAGTACCGTGTCGAACGAAGCCGGCTCGTAACGCTCCGCTAGCTGTCCGGCGTCCCCCGTCACCGGCTGCACCGATTGAAGGCCCAACCGGCTGGCTTGTTCTCCGATCAACTGCCGTTTATGCTCATGCACATCGTTGGCGACGACATCGCCCTGATCGCCCATAAGTTCCGCCAAGTGCGTCGTCTTGCCGCCCGGCGCGGCGCAGCAGTCGATCACGCGACTTCTCGGCTGCGGCTCGCAAACCTCGGCTACAAGCATGGAGCTTTCGTCCTGCATCGACCACAATCCCGCCGCGTATCCGTCCGTCCGCGCAAGATTGCCTCCACCACGGACGACGATCCCCGCCGGGGCAAGCTTGGACGGCTCGGCTTCGAAGCCTTGCTCGGCCAAGATTCGCAAGGACTCATCTCGTGTCCCTTTGACGGTGTTCACACGAATGCTCGCATGGGGCGGCTCGTTGCCGGCTGCGCAGATGGACTCGGCGACCTCCGCCCCGTAGACGTCGATCCAACGTTGGACGATCCAATCCGGATACGATTGGCGAATGCCGATATCCGCCGCGGTATCACCCGAGGCAACTTGCTGCATGAGCTCGTCCTTGCGGCGAAGCAAGTTGCGCAGCACCCCGTTGACCATGCCGGAGATGCCGGCGTGTCCGCGTCGCTTGGCGATCGTCACCGCTTCATTAACGGCAGCATGAGGAGGGACCCGGTCGAGATAGCAAATTTGATAGGCGCTCATCCGGAGCAATTGAAGCACCCATGGCGCGAGTTTGCTCCATCCTTTGGACACCAGCCGCATCAGCACGTCGTCCAACGTCCGTTGACGCTGGATCGTGCCGTATACGAGCTCCGTCGCAAGACCCGCGTCCGGCCGGGACAATCCCGCCTCCAGCAGAGCACGATTCAGCTGCAAATTGCTGTAAGCGCCCGACTCGGCCACGCGGACAAGCGTATCCAGCGCGACTTCCCGCGAAGATAGCTGCCGCTTTGGTTTCGCTTGCGGCGCGTTTTTGACCGCATTGCCGTGCGTCTTGCGTGCCGCAGCTGACGGTCTATTCGCTTGTCGGCCCGCCTTCGCGCTCCCCGTTCGGTTGCCGCTGCCTTGTTGATTGCCGCTCATGCTTGGTCACCGCCGAATGCCGTGCCCTGCGCAAGTTTCGCGCCCTTCAGCCACTCGGAAGCCGCCATCGCCTTCTTGCCTGCCGGCTGAATGGTGGTCAACAGCAGTACGCCGTCACCCGTCGCGACTTTGATCCCTTGCTCGTCCGCTGCAATGACCGTACCCGGTGCGGCATGGCCGCTCGCTGCCGGGTGCGGCTGGCACGTCCATACTTTGAACGTCTCGCCTTCCAGCAAGGTGAATGCGCCTGCCATCGGGGACAAGCCTCTCACCTGATTGAATATTTCCCGTGCGCTGCGGTTCCAGTCGATTCGCTCGTCTTCCCGCTTCAAGTTCGGCGCATAGGTCGCCTCGGCGTCGTTCTGCTTCTCCGCTTGCGCTTCGCCCGCCTCGATCGCCGGCAGGGTGCGCATGAGCAGATCGGCGCCAAGTACGCTTAATTGGCTGAAGATTGTCCCCGCGTCGTCCTCATCCGTAATCGGAAGCTCTACCTTGCTGATCATATCGCCGGTATCCAAGCCTTCGGCCATGTACATGATCGTCACGCCGGTCACCGGCTCGCCGTTCATGATCGAGCGTTGAATCGGGGCACCTCCCCGGTATTTCGGCAGCAAGGATCCATGCACGTTAATGCAGCCCAGGCGCGGAACGTCCAGTACCGCTTTCGGCAAGATTTGTCCGAAGGCCGCCGTTACGATCAGATCCGGCTGCAGACGAGCGATCTCCTCTGCCGTCTCCGAGCCGCGAAGGCGCTCCGGCTGATGCACGGTTAGTCCGCGCAGAAGCGCCGCTTCCTTGACCGGAGGCGGCGTCAGCGTCTTCTTGCGTCCTTTCGGACGATCAGGCTGCGTCACGACGGCCACGATCTCGTGGCCTGCCGCGATCAGCGCTTCCAGTGACGGCACGGCGAAATCCGGCGTGCCCATGAATACGATGCGCATGAGATCACTCTCCGCGTCCGCGCGTACGCTGCGAAATGTCGTAGATCGAGTCCGCGATATCCGTGAACAGCACGCCGTTCAGATGATCGACCTCATGTTGGAACGCGCGAGCGAGGTAATCATCGGCCACGAGCTCGAACGGGTTGCCGTTGCGGTCTTGGCCTTTCAACTTGATGCGCTGCGATCTTCTTACTTCGCCGTTCAAGTTCGGGATGCTCAAGCAGCCTTCCGGTCCGAGCTGTTCTCCGCTGCGTTCAACGATCTCGGGGTTGACCATCTCGATCAGTCCCTTCTCATCCCCGACGTCGACCACGATCACGCGTTTGGAGATGCCCACTTGCGGGGCGGCCAAGCCTACGCCTTCCGCGTCATACATCGTTTGCGCCATATCGTCGAGCAGTTTATGCAAATTAGCGTTGAATTTCGTTACTTCGATCGCGCGTTCGCGAAGAACCGGATCGGGATCTTTCACAATAATACGAATAGCCATCTGTTGTTCCCTCCTGAATATGAAAACGCGTCTATCGCCGATTTATAAAATGACTTGCGGATCGACGTCGACGCTAATTTGGACGCCAGCCTTATCCTGCGGGCGCGCAACGGCCGCGACCGCCTCTCTCACAATGCCGACAGCATCGACATTTCCACGATATTTTACCATACATTGAAACCGATAGCGATCTTTGATCCGCGGGATCGACGACGCAACCGGGCCAAGAACTTCGATGAATCGATTACCTCCATGCAGCCCTGCGCCATGCATGCCGGCCTCGTCGGCGGAATGCCGCAGCAGCGCCGCCAGCTTGTCGCCCGCGTTGATGACCTGCGGCAGCTGCTCGTGCGACAGCGTAATCAGAATGAGACGGCAATAAGGCGGATACGCCATCTGGCGCCGGTGACCGAGCTCTTCTTTGACGAATGCGTCGTAGTCGTGATGTTGAGCGGTCGTAATCGCATAATGTTCGGGATTGTAGGTCTGGATAATCACTTCGCCCGGCAATTGATGGCGTCCTGCGCGTCCGGCGACTTGGGTAAGAAGCTGGAATGTCTTCTCCGCGGCACGGAAGTCCGGCAAATGAAGCGATGTGTCGGCGGCGATGACGCCAACTAGCGTCACGTACGGAAAATCGAGCCCTTTGGCGACCATCTGCGTACCGAGCAGCACGTCGGCTTTGCGTTCACCGAACATCGTCAGCCACTTCTCGTGCGACCCTTTCTCGGTTGTCGTGTCTACGTCCATCCGAATGACGCGGATACCCGGAAACAGCTTCGCCAGTTCTTCCTCCACACGCTGCGTGCCCGTCCCGAAGAAACGGATATGCTCGCTCTCGCAGCTTGGGCATGCGGAAGGCGAACCTTCGGCGTGCCCGCAGTAATGACACCGCAGCACTCGCGACTTCTGATGATACGTAAGCGCGATATCGCAGTGAGGGCATTGCGCGGTATACCCGCAGGCCCGGCACATAACGAAGGTGGAATACCCTCTGCGGTTCAACAGCAGAACCGACTGTTCGCCCCGCTCCAATCGCTTCTTCAATCCTTCGTAGAGCGGACGGCTGAACATCGCGCGATTACCGCCGCGAAGCTCCTCCCGCATATCGACGATCGTCACCGGCGGCATCGGCTTGCCGCCCACGCGTTCGGGCATCGGCAGCAATGCCGCTCCTCTGCCCGGGTTGCCCGATGCAGGCGTCATGGCTGCCGCGGTGTAGCTCTCGAGCGACGGCGTCGCCGAACCGAGCACGACGGCAGCGCCATGCTGCTTGGCGCGCCTTACCGCAACGTCCCTCGCATGGTACTTCGGACTTTCCTCCTGTTTATAGGAAGATTCGTGCTCTTCATCGATAATAATCAAGCCAAGCCGTTCGAAAGGCGCGAAGATCGCAGAACGCGCGCCTACCGCAACTTTGGCTCGCTTCTCCCGGATTTTACGCCATTCGTCATAGCGTTCCCCGCCTGACAGCCGGCTGTGCAGCACGGCGACTTCATGACCGAAACGACCTTTGAACCGTTCGACCATCTGGGGGGTAAGCGAAATTTCCGGTACGAGCACGATCGCCTGCCTGCCTAAATTCAGACAATGCTCGATCGCTTGCAAATAGACCTCGGTCTTCCCGCTCCCTGTCACACCGTGAAGCAGAAACACTTGAGACTCGCCAGCATCCAGCGCGTCGGCAATCTGATCGTACACCTGCTGCTGACCTTCCATCAGCGGGAGCGGCTCGGTTCGGCGAAATGCGCGCCCGGCGTAAGGATCGCGGTCTAGCTCGACCTCCCGGATGACGAGCAACCCCTTCTCCTCCAGCGCTCGCACGGTGGAAGAGGTCGTCGACAGCGTCTCGAGAAGCACTTGCAGCTGAATCGGGTCTTCCTGCCCGATCATAAATCGAAGCACTTCGCGCTGTTTGGCCGCGCGGGCTGGGATGGCCGTTAGCGCGAGCTCCGCCGATTCCCGGTCGGCAGGCGGAAATACGGTCAACACTTTGCGCACCGACAACCGGTCGCGAATCGCCGCCCGTTCAGTCAAATCGCCCAGTGTAATCGCGGCTTTCACGTCGCGGGCCGCATCCGGGTATTTCGCTTGCAGCGACGCTAGCTTCACTTCTCCGCCCTGCTGCCGAATGAACATCATCCAGTCCGGCTCGAACAACGCGTCGCTCGCCTGATCTTGCGCGATCGCCACGAACGATTCCGCTTTGCCTTTGAGGGCGGATGGGATCATCGCTTGCAGCGCGACGGTCAGCGGACAGCAATATTTCTCGCTAATCCAATGCCCTAGCTCGATTAAGTCGGGCGACAGCGGCGGCAGATGATCCAGCAATTCGGCGATAGGCTTCAGCTTGGAGCGGTCTACATCCGCGTTATCCGCGATCGCAATCACGAAACCTTGGACGACGCGGCCGCCGAACGGCACGCCAACCCGGCTCCCCGGCTCGATCCAGCCTGCCAGCTCGCCTGGCACCTCATAGTCGAAAGGCCTGTCGGTCTGCCGGCTTGGCACATCGACGATGACCCTGGCAATCATGCCTGTTCCCCCTTGCCGCCTGTCCGTGCTACGATATGGTCGATGATCCGCTCGGCAACCGCACGTTTGGCGGATACGGGCAGTTGATCGACGAGCCCTTCCGGGCCGTAGATGGCCACGACGTTCGTATCGACGTTAAACCCTGCGCCCTCTTGCGTCACGTCATTCGCCACGATCAAATCCAACCGCTTGCGCTTCAGCTTGTCCATCGCATAATGCGCGACATTGTCCGTCTCTGCCGCGAATCCGACCAAAAATTGTCCGTTCTTCTGCGCTCCCAGCGTGGCGAGAATATCCGTCGTGCGCTCTAACTCCAACGTCAACTGCTCGCCTTTCTTCTTGATCTTCGATTCAGATCGGTGAACTGGACGATAATCCGCTACCGCAGCCGCTTTCACTACGATATCCGCATCCGGATAGCGGGCCGTTACTTCGCGCAGCATATCCTCGGCCGACTCAACCCGAACGAGCCGAATGCCGTTATCCTTCAACTCCGCGGTCGTCCGTCCGGCGATGAGCGTAACATCCGCGCCTTCCGCCCGGGCGGCTTCCGCGATGGCGAATCCCATTTTGCCGGACGAGTCGTTCGTCAAATAACGAACCGGATCCAGCCGCTCGATTGTGCCGCCGGCCGTGACGAGGACGCGCTTACCGGCAAGCCTCGGCTTACGACTGAACCAAGTCTCCACCGCATGCACGATATCTTCCGGTTCGGCCAATCGGCCTTTGCCGACGTATCCGCACGCCAGCTGCCCCGTTCCCGGCTCGATGAACCGCACCCCCCGCTCGGCTAGCACTTCCATATTGCGCTCTACCGCAGGATGCGCATACATATGTACATTCATGGCAGGCGCCGCCAGAATCGGAGCCGTCGTCGCGAGCAGCGTCGTGCTTAGCATATCATCCGCGAGTCCAGCTGCCAGCTTGGCCAAAATATTCGCGGTCGCCGGTGCGATGACCACCAAATCAGCGCTGTCCGCCAAGTGGATATGCGAGACCACCTCCGGCTCGAATTCGTCGAACGTATCGAGATAGACCGGATGGCGCGATAAGGTCTGAAGCGTGAGCGGCGTAATAAACTTCGTCGCCGATTCCGTCATAATCACGCGCACGTGCGCGCCGGCTTGTACGAGCTTGCTGCATATCGATGCTGCTTTGTATGCGGCGATGCCGCCCGAAATGCCAAGTACTATCGTTTTTCCCCTTAACATCACATTTCGTCCCCTTCCGTTTGGAGATGAATCTGCCGATGAGCTGATAAATGCTTAGAATTCAAAAAAATAACAACCGCGGCGGGTTGTTATTGGTCTTGCACATATCCAGCTTTTACTCTTCTTTCTCCGGGACGTTCTCCACTTGCACGTGATCGCTGTAAATCTCTTCAAGGGCTACGCCGACTTGCTTGTGGGAGCGAGCTCCGCGAAGTTCGGACTTGACGCCGTCGCGCAGCATGCGCGCGCGGCGGGAGGCCGCCACGACCAAGGAATATTTGCTATCGACTTTCTTCATCAATTCGTCAATGGACGGATATAGCATTACTTCACCTCATTCATGCTTTCTCGGACGTTGTCTGCATCTCCTCGAGCCCGGCCAAGAACCGGTCCTTCCGGCAATGCTCCGCCGTAATGATACTCTGTATACGATGACAAGCAGCGTCAATCTCATCGTTGACGACCGCGTAATCATAATAACGAATCAAACTCATCTCTTGCTCGGCGACCGTCATCCGATGATCGATTACCTCGGCGTTCTCGGTGCCGCGGCCAACGATCCGCTGCTTGAGTTCGTCGAGCGATGGAGGAAGCAGGAAGATAAATACGCCTTCCGGGAACTTCTCTTTCACCTTAAGCGCGCCTTGCACCTCGATCTCCAAGATGACATCTTTGCCGGTGGCTAACGTGCGATCGACGAAATCGCGAGGCGTGCCGTAGAAGTTGCCGACGTATTCGGCATGTTCGAGCAGCGCGTCACGGGCGATCATATCCTGGAATTGCTCCCGCGTCTTGAAAAAATAATTGATGCCGTCGATTTCCCCTTGCCGCGGAGAGCGCGTCGTAGCGGACACGGAATACACCAGATCGCTTTGCTTTTGGCGCAGAACGGAACATACGGTTCCTTTGCCGACCCCGGATGGGCCGGATAATACGATTAACAATCCCTTATTCATAATACTCCCCGTCGCTATTCGTCGTGATCGTCGTCCTTGGTGGACAACCGATGCGCAACCGTCTCCGGCTGTACAGCGGATAAGATGACATGATCGCTATCTGTAATGATAACCGCCCGCGTACGGCGGCCGTAAGTTGCGTCAATCAGCATGTGGCGGTCGCGCGCCTCTTGAATGATACGCTTGATCGGCGCCGATTCCGGACTCACTATCGAAATGATACGGTTGGCGGACACGATGTTCCCGAAGCCGATGTTGATCAATTTAATCGCCATGTCAGGTTCCCCCTCCGGTCTTCCTCCAGCATATTGGCTGCAAAGAAATAATAAAGATACGCAAGAATGAGCCGCGGCGAATCTGCCATATGATAGAAAAAGCAGAACCATTGCACTATTCTTGACGAAAAAAGTCCGGAGCATACGTTCGACCTTCCGGCTTATGGCGCAGCCCGCAAACGGACCGTTTGCCTGTCCAGGGCATAGCTATCCCCCGGAAGCGAGTGCATTCATTGCTCTATCATAATTCATTTTCGGATGTTGAACAAGTGTAAAAGCGTATGAAGGAGAAAAAACGAGCTCGCGCGATTAGCGGCCCGTTCTCTCCCATATATACGATGTCAGCTGCACGCTCATGTCATAGAACATGAACGGCGTCATAATATAGATCCCGTTGAAATGCTCGATTGCCTCATCCAGCAGCTCCTTCGCGATCTGTACGCCCATCGCGCGCCCCGCTTCGCCCTCCAATCCCGCCATGCGCGCCCGAACCTCGTCGGACAGCTGTATGCCAGGAACTTCGTTGTGCAAATATTCCGCGTTGCGGCCGCTTGCCAGCGGCATGATGCCGATGAAGACCGGCACGCTCAGATGCTTGGTAGCCTCTGCAATCCGCGCGATCAACCCTGTGTCGTAGACGGGCTGCGTCATGATGTAATCGGCGCCAGATTCGATCTTCTTCTCCAGCCGCGCGACGGCCTTGTCCAAATGCTTCACATTCGGATTAAACGCCGCGCCTACGACGAAGTTCGCCTTTTGCTTCAGCGGTTTGCCGGAGAACGCCACGCCCTCGTTCAGCTGTTTCGTCATGCGAATCATCTCGAAGGAAGTCATGTCGTACACCGAGCTGGAATCCGGCAGATCGCCGAACCGGGCGGGATCGCCCGTGACGGCAAGCACATGATCGATGCCCAGCGCGTCCAATCCCATAAGATGCGATTGCGTTCCGATCAGATTCCGGTCGCGGGCGGCGAGATGAATGAGCGGCCGAATGCCGATCCGCTGCTGAACGAGCGCCGCAAGCGCCATGTTGCTCATCCGCGTCACCGCGAGCGAATTGTCCGCCATGGTCACGGCGTCCACCTTCGCCTTGTGGAGCGCCTCGGCCCCGAGCATGAACTTGCCGATATCCAGATCCCGTGGCGGATCCAGCTCGACGATGACGGTGTGGCGTTCCTTGACCAGCTCCACGATGTTCGGTTGTTTCGGCTCGGCGCTAGCCGGCTGCGATATTACTTCGAACTGCTCCCGCTTCCGAGGAGCGGCAGCTTCTTCCCTCTCGTACGGTTGAGGCTGATAGCCTTCCAGTGCGGCGGCAATCGCGGCGATATGTTCAGGCGTCGTGCCGCAGCATCCGCCGAGAATGCGCGCGCCCCGATCGGCGAATTTCAGCGCGCTCTGCGCGAAATAGTCCGGCGTCGCGGTGTACGTATATTTGCCGTCCACGTAATCCGGGATACCCGCGTTCGGGAATACCGAGAGCGGCAGTGGCGCATCGGCGCCGATTGCGTCGATCGCGCGCAGAATGCCGTTCGGCCCGCTCCGGCAGTTAAACCCGACGACGTCCGCCCCTTCGTCCTTCAGCTGCTCGAACGCCGCGGCCAGCGGAACGCCATCTTGCGTTACCGCGTCCTTCTCCACGGCGAACTGGCAAATGACCGGCAAGTCCGTCAGCTTGCGGGCGGCGCGAAGCGCAAGAAGCGTCTCGTCCAAATCGTAAAACGTCTCCAGCAGAAGACCGTCGACGCCGCCGTCCAGAAGCGCCGCCATCTGCTGCGCGAAATAACGGTTCAACTGTTCAGCGCTAATGTTCCGTCTCTTGCCCGCCCGGATTGCGCCGACAGCACCGACGACATAAGCATCAGCGCCAACAGCCGCACGCGCTACCTTCGCGCCTGCCCGGTTGATCGCTTCGACTTCGCCATCCAGCCCGTACTTCGAGAGCGACTCGAAGTTCGCGGAGAACGTATTCGTCTCGATCACCCTCGCGCCGGCCTCGTAATACTTCCGGTGCACCTCTTCGATGACGCCCGGTTTGAGTACATTGAATTCCTCGTAAGAAACGCCGATAGGGAACCCCATCCCGTACAGGTAGGTTCCCATAGCGCCGTCCCCGGTCAAAATGCGGGCGCTCAGCGCCTCGCGCAAATCGGGTCTCATAATCGCGCTGCTCCTTTATATCTTTATCTCGACAGCGTGCCGCGGTACACCTCGGACGCCGGTCCCGTCATATAGACGTGGTTATCCTCTTCGTTCCACTCGATCAGCAGGTCGCCGCCTTTCAGCGAAATAACCGCTTTGCGATCCGTATAGCCGTTGAGCACCGAAGCGACAAGCGTAGCGCAAGCACCCGTACCGCAGGCAAGCGTCGGACCTGCGCCGCGTTCCCAGACGCGCATGTCCGCGTAGTCGCGCGAGCGCACCGTCGTGAACTCGACGTTGATTTTGCGCGGGAACATCGGGTGCGTCTCGAGCTTCGGCCCCCATGTCGCCAAATCGAACGTCAGCGCGTCGTCGACGTAGATCACGCAATGGGGGTTGCCCATCGATACGGCGGTGAAGCGAAACTCGCGGCCGTCGACTTCGATCGCCTGGCCCAGCACCGGGTTGGCATCGACCGTGGTCGGAATCCGCAATCCGTCGAGGATAGGCTGTCCCATGTCGACGCGGACTTGGACAGCCTTGCCGTTCTCCACCGTCAACTGCACCTTCTGTACGCCGGCGCCCAGCGTTTCGACCGTAATTTCGTCTTTATTCGTCAGTCCGTTATCGTACACGTATTTGGCCAAGCAGCGAATCGCGTTGCCGCACTGCTCCGCCTCGCTCCCGTCGGAATTGATAATCCGCATCCGGAAATCGGCGGACTCGGAAGGCAGCACGTACACCAGGCCGTCCGCCCCGATTCCGAAATAGCGGTTGCACAGTTCTTCGGCCAGCGCGGCCGCGTTATCGGGAAGCTCGGTTTCGCCCGCAATGACGATAAAATCGTTGCCGAGTCCATTCATCTTCGTAAAGTCCATTGTTTGCACTCCTTCAGACATGGGCGGTCGCGTTAATTTGCTAATAGCATATCGCAAAGAAAGTCGAAACGCTATTCATAAATTGGCACATTATTTGCATTTTGTTACCACGGCCGACTCGTGGCCGACATAGGAATAGCCGCCCCGCGGACGGGACGGCTGACTTAAAACTTAGGCGGCCGGCTTCGAAGGCGCCAGCGGCCGGTTGTGGTTGCGGTTGTTCTTTTTCTTCTTCTCGGTTGTGCCCAGCACGCTGCCGATGCCCATGAGGAACGTCGGGATACCGGCGGCGACCAGGACGAGGCACCATTCGCGGAATCCGATCGGCACGGTCTTGAAGATCGGTTGGAGCGGCTCGATGTACAGCACGCCGATCATGAGCAGCAGGGACGACAGCACGGCCAGCACGAGATATTTGTTCTGGAAAATGTTGCGGTGGAAAATCGAACGCGAGCTTCTGCAATCGAATACGTGAATCAGCTGCGCCATGACGAGCGTTGCGAACGCGACGGTCTGCGCCTCCACAAGCTTCGCCGGATTGCCCGGATCTTCGCGCAGCGTCAGCCAGAACGCGCCGAGCGTGCAGACGCCGATGAGAATGCCGCGGCTGATAATCTTCCATCCAAGCCTTCTGGCGAATATATTCTCCTTGGCCGAGCGCGGCTTGTGCTGCATGAGATCCTTCTCCGCCTGATCGACGCCGAGCGCCATCGCAGGCAGCCCGTCCGTGACGAGATTGACCCACAGAATTTGGATCGGCACGAGAGGAAGCGGGAGTCCGGCCATCATGGCCAAAAACATCGTCAGAATTTCGCCAACATTGGAAGCGAGCAAATAGCGGATGAATTTGCGGATATTCTCGTAGATGCCGCGTCCTTCTTCGATCGCGGAGACGATCGTCGCGAAATTGTCGTCGCTCAGCACGAGCGATGACGCTTCCTTCGAGACATCCGTGCCGGTAATGCCCATCGCGATGCCGATATCGGCAGCCTTGATCGCCGGGGCGTCATTGACGCCGTCCCCGGTCATGGCCACAACATGCCCCTTGCGCTGCAATGCCTTGACGATGCGCAGTTTATGCTCCGGTGATACGCGCGCATAAACGTAGACGTTGTCCACAACGCTATCAAGCTTCTCTTCGTCCATCGCCGCAAGCTGCTGGCCGCTGAGCGTCAGGCCGCCGCGAGGAATAATGCCGAGCTGCCCTGCGATCGCTTCAGCCGTCAGCTGGTGATCGCCCGTGATCATGACCGTCTTGATGCCGGCTCTGCGGCAGGTCGCGATCGAATCCCGGACCTCTTTGCGCGGCGGATCGATCATGCCCGTCAATCCGACGAATATCAGCTGGCACTCAACATCATCTTCCGACTCGTAGCGGTCGGTTTGACGCAAATCCCGGTAGGCGAATCCGAGCACGCGAAGCGCCTGCTGCGCCATGGCTTCGCCTGCGGCGTTCACTTTCTGCTTCAGCGTGGGCGTGAACGGGACGACTTTGCCATCCCACAGCACATAGCTGCACTGTTCCATCAACACGTCCGGCGCGCCCTTCGTGCAAACCAGACGCCCGCCTTGATGGGTGACGAGGACCGACATCCGTTTGCGCTCGGAATCGAAGGAGAACTCCTTCTCGCGCTTGTACAGGCTCTCGAGCGACTTGGCCGACACGCCTAGCTTCGCCGCCAGCACGGTCAGCGCGCCTTCTGTCGGATCGCCTTTCAGCGTCCATTCTTCGGCTTGCACCACAGGCTGGCCTTTCTTGCCGCGTTTACTCTCGCCTTCCGGCTCGCTCTGAATCAGTTGAGCGTTGTTGCACAAGGCCGCGACCTGGAGCAGACGTCGGAGCGACTGGTCCTGCTTCACATCGACCGGCTTGCCTGCTTCGAATACCGCCCCTTGCGGCTCGTAGCCCTCGCCCGTCACGTCCAACTCTCTGCCGCCGATCCATATCCTGGTGACCGTCATTTTGTTTTGCGTCAGCGTGCCCGTCTTATCCGAACAAATGACCGATGCGCAGCCGAGCGTCTCGACGGACGGCAGCTTGCGCACGATCGCCCGACGCTTGATCATCCGCTGCACGCCGAGCGCCAGCGCGATCGTCACGATCGCCGGCAAGCCTTCCGGTATTGCGGCGACGGCAAGGCTTACGCCCGCCAGGAACATCTCGTAAGGCGGCTGTCCATGCAGGATGCCCGCCACGACGACCATCACCGTCAACCCGAGGGCGACGACGATAAGAATCTTGCCTAGCTGCTCCAAACGGTGCTGCAGCGGGGTATCCATCGTTTCAGTCTGCTGGATGAGCTCCGCGATTTTGCCCATTTCCGTGGCCATGCCGGTCCGGATGACGATCCCTTTAGCAGAGCCTCTCGTGATCATCGTTCCCATGAAGCCCGTGTTCTTCTGATCGCCAAGCGGGATGTCTTCGGCGGAGATCGGCTGGCAGTGTTTCCCTACAGGCACGGATTCACCAGTGAGTGCGGATTCTTCTGCATAGCAGCTGCTTGTCTCGATCAAGCGCAGGTCGGCGGGGATGCGGTCTCCGCTCTCAAGCAAGACGATATCGCCCGGCACGAGCTCGCTCGCCGGTATTGCCTTTACGACGCCATCGCGAAGCACTTTGGCTGCTGGCGCGGACAGCTCCTTGAGCGCACGGAGCGACTTCTCGGCGCGAAACTCCTGAACAAAACCGAGAATCGCGTTAATGACAATGATCGCTACGATCGTGATGGCGTCCAAATATTCGCCAAGCAAGCCGGACACCAGCGTGGCGCCGAGCAGCACCAGCACCATGAAATCCTTGAACTGATTGAAAAACAATGCTACCGGCGAAACCTTCTTCCCTTCAGAAAGCTCGTTACGCCCGCCGCTGACAAGCCGCTCCGCCGCTTCGGCCTGCGAAAGCCCGGAGTCCAGCGAAGCTCGCAGCGACTGCGCAAGCTCTTCTGTCCCCATTTGATGCCACTTCCGTTGTTCCATGCCGCGTCTCCCTCCCGTTACTTGCCGCCGCTAGGACAGCCTTCATGCCTAAATCTATTCGGACAACCCGGAAAATATCCCAGCTTGGCCTTAAGTTTTTGGTTCATCTATGGCATGATAGAGAGATGACATATGGTTAAAGGAGAATTCAATCGCCATGGCACTAGACGGAATCGTAACCCGTGCCGTCGTACACGAGCTGCAAACGCTCGTCGGCACGCGCATTCATAAAATACATCAACCGACCGAGCACGATCTCGTGTTTCAAATCCGAGGCGGACAAACGCCCGGGAAACTGCTGATCTCGGCCAACCCGACCTACCCGCGCATGCATTGGACGAACCAGTCGTTCATGAACCCGCTGGAAGCGCCCATGTTCTGCATGCTGCTGCGCAAGCATTGCGAAGGCGGCCAGATCGAAGAAGTGCTGCAGGTCGGCACCGAGCGTGTCATTCATATCCGGGTTCGCCAGCGCGACGAACTTGGAGATATCGCCCTCAAGACGATCGTCGTCGAGCTGATGGGCCGTCACAGCAATATCATCCTGCTCGACCATGCGACGGGCACGATCCACGACGGCATCCATCATGTCACCCCGGCTATCTCCAGTTACCGGATTGTCATGCCGGGAGCGGCCTATACGGCCCCGCCGGAGCAAGGGAAGACTGATCCGTTCGCGGCATTAGACGAATCGTCCTTCCTCAAGGCGCTGCAGAAGCCGCTCGCAGCGACAGAGGACGAAGAAGATGCACCGAAACCGCCTGCAACTGTGGAGCAGCTGCTGGTAGCGGCGTTCAGCGGGCTGAGCCCGTTGCTCGCAAGAGAGATCGTTCACCGCGCCGGGGCGGACGTCCGGCCGGACGACTTTGGAGAGGCGAACGTCAAGCCTGTCGGACTAGCTTTCCTTGCGATGATGTCCGAATTCGCCGCTCATCGGTACGAGCCGAACATTGTGGAGCCTGGCATGAGCGGTCAACCGCGCAAATCCGCCTTCTCTGTCGCGCGGCTAACGCATCTATCCTCCGGGACCGCGCAGTCGTTCGATTCGATCAGCATTTGCCTGGAAGCTTACTACGGGGACAAAGCGGAGCGGGACACCGTAAAGCAGCGGGTCTCCGATTTGATCCGCTTCCTGCAGAATGAGCGGAACAAGAACGCCAAGAAGATCGAGAAGCTGCAAGAAACGTTGGAAGAGGCGAGCGGGGCGGACAAATACCGGATTCTCGGCGAATTGCTGACCACCTATATGCATCAATACCAGCGCGGCGATGCTTCGGTCGACGTCATCAATTATTACGACGAGGAGCAGAAGACCGTCACGATCGTGCTCGATCCGCAGCTTACGCCCTCGGAGAACGCCCAGCGCTACTTTAAGCGGTATACGAAACACAAAAATTCCTTGGAAGCCGTCGCGATCCAAATGGAGCAAGCCCGCGAGGAGATCGTCTACCTCGACGCTCTGCTTCAGCAGCTGGAGAGCGCATCGCTCGCGGACATCGACGAAATTCGCGAAGAGCTAGTCGAGCAAGGCTATCTGCGCGACCGTGCCAAACGCGGCGCCAAGAAACGCAAGAACGCCAAGCCCTCCCTGCTTTGTTATACATCGAGCGAGGGCATCCCGATCTACGTCGGCAAGAACAACACGCAGAACGACTTCTTGACCAATAAGACGGCTGGTCCGAACGAAACGTGGTTGCATACCAAAGACATTCCGGGTTCGCACGTCGTCATCCGCGCTGCCGAATTCGGGAACGCGACGCTTGAAGAAGCGGCCATGCTCGCCGCGCATTACAGCCAAGCCCGTTCCTCATCTCTCGTCCCGGTCGACTACACGCTCATTCGTTATGTCAAGAAACCAAGCGGCGCTAAGCCCGGTTTCGTCATCTACGATCATCAAAAAACGTTGTTCATCACACCGGATGAGCAGCGGATCAAGTCCTGGCCGTCTGTAATTAAGTAATCGATCGACGCTTCGCTTAGATATGAAATAAGGCTTCCGCATCCCTTATCCGGGACGTGGAAGCCTTATTTCGTTAATGCCTAAATTCGCCAAGCTGGGTTGAGCTGCTTCAGCACGGCTGCATCAACCGTTCGGTAGCCGATCGGGCCGTGGAAGACGTCTTCGCCCTCGCGAACGCCGTGGAAGTCGGAGCCGCCGGTGACGATAAGCCCGTGCTGCCGCGCAAGCTCGCCGTACTTCAACTCGTCAGTTAGGGTATGGTCGGAATGATAAACTTCGATCCCTTCCGCTCCAGCGCGAACAATCGCTTGGACGAGATCGTCGTTCCCATAGATGCCTGGATGCGCGATCACGCTCGTGCCGCCAGCCTCCCGGATCCATTCCAGCGCTTCGAATGGCGACAAGCGAGGTGCGCTCGCGTATGCTTTCCCGCCGGACCCCAAATAAATATCGAATGCCTCCTGCATCGAACCAACCACGCCTCGGGCCAGCAGCACGGCGGCAATATGCGGCCGTCCGATCGTTCCGCCGTCCTTTCCCGTGCGGCGCGCTTCAGCGAGCACTTCCGGCATCGTTATCGGAATGCCAAGCTTGTCCAGCTTCTCCAGAATCAACTCGTTGCGGCGATTGCGCCCGTTCAGAAGGGTCCTGAGCTTATCCTGCCAACGATCGCTGCGCCAATCCGTATAGTAGCCGAGAATATGGATGTCGCAGCCTTCGGCGAACGTGCTAATCTCGACCCCCGGGACTACTGAGATGCCGAGCCGCTCCCCTTCGTTCATCGCCTCTTCGATGCCATCTACCGTATCATGGTCCGATATGCCGATAGCCGCGAGCCCTGCGGCTTTTGCCATCCGCACGTTATCCGCAGGGCGCTGCAGGCCGTCCGATGCGGTCGTATGCGTATGCAGATCCGCCAATTTCACAGCCATTGCTTCAGATCCCTCTCCCTCAAAAAAGTCAAAAACGTTACGGCCGAAATCGGAAGCAGCGCCGACTTCAAGTAGATCGAATAGAACTGCCGCTTGAACTGAATATCTGTGAGCGGAATCGTCCGGATCAGCCCAAGCGCGACCTCGTGCTTGACCGAAGAGGCCGACAGGAAGGATATGCCAAGCCCCGCTTCGACGGCCGACTTGACCGCCCCGGTGCTGCCAAGCTCCATGACGATCTTCAATTTCGACGGATCGATATCGTGGCTGCGCATCTGTTCCTCCATGACCAGTCGCGTGCCCGAGCCCTGTTCGCGCAGTACGAACGGATACGCGATCACGTCGGTGATCGACACCTCGTCGGCTTGCGCCAACGGATGCGATTTATCGACGACAAGAAGCAGCTCGTCGCTCATGACTGCTTCTGTGTGAATATCCGGATGATGGACAGGCGCTTCGACGATTCCGAAATTAAGCTGATGCCCCAAGATGTCATCCATAATTTGAGAAGTATTCATGATTTTCATACTGATGGCAATATGCGGATATTCTTGACCGAAGGGGCCGAGCAGCCGCGGAAGGATATATTCGCCGATAGTCAGACTGGACCCAAGCTGGAGCCGGCCTTTCAGCTGTTTGGTGAATTTGGACATATGCGCGTCAGTCTCCCGGATCAGCTCGATGCTTCTTAGCGCGAAGGGCATCAGCGCCCGTCCGGCTTCCGTCAGATCGATCCGTTTGGTTGATCGTTGCAGCAGCTTCGTGCCGAAATAGTCTTCCAGCGATTGGACCTGCATCGTAACGGCCGGCTGGGTCATGTGCAGCGCCTGCGCGGCCGCGGAGAAGCTCCCCCGCTCGGCGACGGTGTAAAAGATATGCAGCTGGTGAAAATTAAGGGCCATCGATGCTACCTTCCTTCCTATCATTGCCCTCTATTATACAGGTTGACCGGAAAGTAAAAAAGCATGCGCCATGAATTGAACGCATGCTTGTCCGTTATTTCCGTTTTCGGCTATTCTTGATCAGTGTCATTCTTCTAGAATGGCGAAGCCACGAGTAATAGGATTTGAGATCCCGCAGTTCAATCGTCTCGGACATGCGTCCAAGAAACGTCACGATGATCATCTTGTGCAGCGGGTTGCCGGCAATGTCCGTTTCCTTCTCCAACGTGGTGAATTCCGCGACGAACACCAGGTCATCATCAATCAAATATACGTCCTGCTCGTTCCGGTAATACGGCTCAATTCTACCTTGTTTCAGGCATTGCCACAGAAAGCCGGCAATATCCTCGAATCCCGTCTTCTCGCTTTCAACACGGTCGGCCCAACGGCTCTTGGCATGGTTCGTGATGACAATATCTGCAACTTTCTTGTCGCCGAGAACGACGTGAAAAGGTTCGTACGTGCTCCATCTTTCCGTCATCTTATCTTTCATCGCGATCCACCCCTCCTTAAGAAGCAGGCCTTATTATCTATATTTATACACGTTTTCATTTTAACATGCCTGTCCAAGATTTCAACTCAAAAATAAAGTTAAACCAATATTGTAATAATATGGAACAGGAAGGAAAAATAAACTTCCGCGTCCATACGAGGGCAGCGGAAGTCTATCTTATAGGCTGCTATCGGACTTACAGGCTGTAAAACCGGGTCTTGTCCGGAACGCCTTGCGTGTATTCGGTCTTGATCTCATTGCGATAAGAACGCTCAATTCTTCTAACGAATGATAAGCGCTGCATGTTGCGGACAGTTTCTTCCGCGCGGTCAGCGTTCATATACATGACCACATAATGCATCTTACGGGACATATAATGGACGCTTCCATATTTCTCAAGTGTACGAGCAGCTTTCAAATCGCTGACCCATACGATATAACCGACTCGCTCTGAAAACTGCATTCTCTTCCCCCCATGTTACCCGTCTTAACCGCAGCCTCCCGAGCCGCAGCTGCAAGATCCGCCGCTGCCGCAACCGCCGCCTGCCTTCTCGTTGCCTGGAACTTTGATCGTATCCGAGATCGAGCCGGCCAACTGCGCAGCCACTTCGTGCAGCAGCTCGTCCAATGCTTGCTCAGCAGCCTTGAAGCGACTCACGCTCGGTATAGCGTCCAGCTCACGCTGAATCGCTTTGACCTTGTCTTTCGCGGCGTGATAATCCGGATGAAACCGGCCGAATCGCTCCGTCTCTTCAAAGGCTTCCTTCGCTTTTGCGAATCGCTTCGTCTCGCGCTGGATGGTCTCGTCCTTCTCAACCAAGGTTTTCCAATATAAATATTCAGCCATTTCGGCCGATTGGTTAATCATATCGCCAAGCTCATAAGCATCGAGCATCATGCGTCCCATGTCGTATGCTTCAACGCGGGAACCGGCATCGTAGAATGGCTCGCTCCATGCCAGTTGCGTTTGCTCATCCGTTGACATTGCTTGCACGTCCCGTCCACTCCCTTCCTCGCTGCCTCCGGATTCGACTATAGTCCGGGGCAACCGAACGTTATCGTACGTTTACAATACGATAAACTTCTATCATCATACCATAGGTCTGATAAAGAGCGGAAGCATCCCTGCCTCAATGTTTGGTAAACTCCGGGATTAAAAGCATCATTTCGTCCCACATATGAGGCGTAAGCTGCGTTCGTTCCACTTGACCATCCCAGCGGAGATCGCCGCTGACGCACCAGCCGCCCTCGTCTTCAACGAGCTTGTCCGGTATAAACGGTACGACTTCCCCTCTTATAGTAAGCTTAACCGCCGTACGCCAACTTAAAGCGCGCTCCACCAATTCCCTGCGTGTAGAAGGGTGATATGCCCGCATCTGGCTTCGCCACGATACCGGCAAGCTGTCCAGTCCTTGGAAATGAATAGCTGGGTCGGCTGGCTTCAACTCCGTCATCCCATTCGTATCATGCGGAAGCAAGACCGGCCTGCCCCCCGGTGTGGGAGTCGCCGGACTTGGTTCAATTTCGTCACGCATGAGGTCGGACAGCGACACCGCGAAGCCATGTGATTTTCCCTTCTCGCGTATCGACCCTGCAGCTTCGCTGATCCACCCCTCGATGGCAACAGCTAAAGCAGCGGGCACTTCTTCGCCGGAGACCGCAGTTAAAAAATCGAAAACCTGTTTGCTCGAGACGCCCGATTCAATCGCCTTACGTACCGAATCCGACTCTAGCCGATATACGACGACGAAGTCGGACGTCGCACGCCGGGCGATCAGCTCCAGGCCAAATGAAGCGATCTGCGACGCTTCCCGAGGAACGAATATATCCCCATCGGGCGCAATACGCGCATACAGTGTTTCAGCAGGCTCGGCAATATCCTCGTTTAAGTCAACGGTCCATCGATAGACCTGTTGACCGTCGAAGAGTGCCGCCTCCTCCATCCAACCCAGATTGGCCATTAAACGGCACCATGCGGTAATGGACTTCACCAGCGCGTGATCAGACACAGCGACGACAGCCGGCGAATACCAACGGTCGCAAGGCCATTCCGCGACGAACGCAGCTGCTTTCGCAAGCGAAGGTTCAGCGGCGGAATACGTCTCCGTCCAGAAGATCGCCAAGGTGCGATCCCGATCCGCTTGCGTTCGTTTAAGCCATAGAAGGAGCCGACGTACGTCCAACCGATATTCGCGTCCTTCCTGCACGAGCCACCCCTCGCAAACGGCAAAATCGAGAAAAAGCGCAAATGGCAGCGGGCATCCCGGTTCCCGTGCGGCCAGATGGAGCGGGTCAAGCTCGTCTTCCTTCATCGCCAGCGCACGAACAACCCTCTCGACCGTACGTTTGGGCCAACTGCCCTTCGCCGTCTGCGCAAGCCCGCATTTCGCCACCTCCGCCAGCCCGTGCATGAGCCGCTCGCCGAACGGAATAGGCGCCTCCTCGTTACTCAAGTTGTACAGTACCATGCTTTCGTCTATAGCATCCGGTGCTTCTATTCGAGACACAGCTTGCCAACAGCCTCGGAACTGCCGCGGGGGGATAAGGTATACCTTATCCCCCCATCCTTTGCGATAGCCCTTTACCAGTCCAGCCAGTTCCAACTCCAGCATGCCCAGCCGATATTCCGCTCCCGAGTAGCCCGGGTGGACATACCGAAGCAGCTGCTCGTCATGAAACGGCAGCATCCCGAATTGCTCAATTACAGTTTGCAGTGTCTGTCTTCCGCTCAGACTTAACCTCTCGACGCTCTTCCTTGCTTCATCGATCGCATTCAATTCGATTCCACTCCCTTAGACTCAACACCGGCCCCCTCGAAGACTGGCTTCTCCCATTTCGTCACCTCGTAGCGGTATCCTTGCTCCAATAAGAATAGCTGGCGTCTGCGGGCGAAGTGCGTCTCCTTGGTGCCTTCGCTCACAAGCGTATAGAACCAAGCGGCGTTCTCGCCTGACTTCGGCCGCAGAATCCGTCCGATTCGCTGCGCTTCCTCTTGACGCGAACCATAACTGCCCGATACCTGAATGGCTACTGCGGCATCCGGAAGATCCACCGCAAAATTGGCGACTTTAGACACGACTAGAACGGGTATATCTCCCGACTTAAAGCCGGCATATAATCGTTCGCGTTCAACGTGAGAAAGTTCGCCGCTTAGTACTGGCGCATTCAGTCGCTCACCAATCTCGTGCAGCTGGCGCAAGTATTGACCGATGACTAGTGCCGGCTTGCCCTTATGGCGCTCCAGCAGCTGGGGCACCGCTTCTATCTTCGCTTTGTTCTCCGCCGCGATGCGGAGTTTCTCCACGCCTGCTGCCTCTTCATAGGTACACTTCTCGTTATCAGGCAGCGGAAGCCGGATTTCTGCGCAGGTCACTTCCGCGATCCACTGCTGCTCCTCGAGTGATTTCCAAGGCATATCGTACCGTTTTGGACCGATCAACGAGAAGACGTCCGTCTCTCTACCGTCCTCACGGACCAACGTGGCGGTAAGCCCTAATCTTCGCGTGGCTTGAAGATCCGCCGTCATGCGGAATACGGGAGCGGGCAGCAAATGTACTTCGTCATAAATTATAAGTCCCCAGTTGCGCTCATTAAAAAGACGCATATGCTCGAATTCATCCGACTTTTGCTTGCGGTGCGTCAGAATTTGGTATGTCGCGATCGTAACCGGCCTTACTTCCTTTGCCTTGCCTGCATATTCGCCGATATGCTCCTCTTTGAGCGTCGTTTTATCCAGCAGCTCTTGCCGCCATTGCTTGACGGAAGTAACGTTGGACGTCAGAATGAGCGTATCGCAATGCAGCCGGCTCAGCGCCCCAATTCCGATCAGCGTCTTACCCGCGCCACAGGGCAGGACGAGCACGCCGCTGCCGCCATCCATCCTTTCCTCGCAGTAGAACATGTCCACCGCCCGCTTCTGGTAATCCCGCAGTTCGAACGGTCTGCCTCCAAGCGTCTCCAATCGCATCCGCACGTTCAACGATTCCCCGTGACGGTACCCTGCCAAATCGATGACGGGGTATCCAATTCTCGCCAGCTCCTGCTTCAGCGCACCGCGCATCTCCGGCTTTGCAACGCGCTCGCCCTCACAGGAGACGTCCAATATCTGCGACAACGAGGGCAGGGCCGATAGCTGATTCAACAGCTTTTCATCCCCGCGCAGCCGAAGCAGGCCATCTTCACTGCGCACAAGCTTCAGCTGACCATATCTGCCCATCAACGTTCGAGTGTGCGCCGTTACCTTCGGTGGCAGATCGTAACAGTTATAACGAGCAAGCTCGTCTATGACCTCATCCGCCGTCATACCGGCTACCGCCGCATTCCACAGGGATAAGGGCGTGATCCGATACGTATGTACGTGACCCGGCCTCTTGGTCAGATCGGCAAATCGGGTTAGCGACAAGCGTGCCGCTTCCGCATCGCGATGCCGCTCATCCAACAGGACGGTCGAATCCGATTGCACGATCAACGGCCGGTCTTCGCGCTTTAGCACGGGTTTATGCACTCCTTTGCACACTTTCTCGCTTCATGCTTTTCTAGTCAGTATGAAATGATCCGTTCGAATTTATTCCTCCTTCTTGCAGGTGAGCATACAAAAAAACGCATGCCCTTCTCGCGGCATGCGTTGCTTGCTGATTGTTTAATTGCACAGTTGTTGATTCCGACTATCGGGAACGCGCAGGCTCGCGATGTTGATCCTCGGAAATGCTGCTGAGCGCCTCGCCGGCCTCGTTGACGAAAATTTCGCGCACCGCCAAGTCGCCGATCGACACGATGCCAAGCAAATTGCCATTCTCTACGACGGGCAGTCTGCGAATTTGGCTTGATGCCATGATTTTGGCCGCGTCGTCGACCGAGATATCCGGCTGAATCGTCCGAATGTCCGTCGTAATGACTTCTGACACAGCCGTCGAACCGGAATGTTTCGCGGCGTAACCGCGGATCACGAGATCCCGGTCAGTCACGACCCCGATCAGCTTCTCGCCTTCAACAACAGGGACGAAGCCGATATCGTGATTCTTCATCAGCACGGCCAATTCATAAATATTATCTTTGGTCGTCGCGGTTACGACGTCTTTGGACATAATTTCCCGGACCTTCTTCATCGTGGATCTTCCCCCTCGTCAGCAGGTGGCATGCTTCTGCCCCGAACGTTAGCTTGATCCGCCAGGACAACCGTCATGCATCGAGGGAGTTGGGAGTTTTAAGCTGGATGCGAGCTCGCATAGTCCTCTGCCATCGCAATCATTAATCGCGCGGATGTAAGCATGGCCCTTTCGTCCACATTGAACTTCGGATGATGATGAGGGAACACAGCCCCCGCCTCTTCATTACCTGCGCCAACGAACATGAAACAGCCTTTGGTTTGCTTCACATAATACGCGAAATCTTCGCCTGCCATAATTAAGGAAGACTCCCGAACGGCTTCTTCACCAAACTGCTCGGCCGCAACGCGAAAGAACCGCTTCGTCTCCCCCTCGTCGTTCACGACTGGCGGGTAGCCCATGCGATAATCTGTCTCCGATTTCGCGCCGTACAGGTCTGCTGTCCGTGCCACGACTTCCTCCAATCGCTCACGGATACTTATGCGTGCTTCTTCCGTAAAGCTCCGCACCGTCCCCTTCAGATGGCAGCGCTCGGCGATTACGTTCGCGGTCGTGCCCGCTTGAATGGATCCGACGGTTACGACGGCGGGCTCAAGCGGATCGACATTGCGGCTGACAATCGACTGCAGCGCTTGAACAAGCGCCGAACCGACGACGACCGTATCGACTGTCTCATGCGGAAGTCCGCCATGTCCGCCTCGCCCGATCAATTCGATATCAAATTCGTCTGCCGATGCCATTAGCGGACCGCTGCGCGTGGCCAAGGTTCCGAATGGGAAAGGCGTCCATAAATGAACGCCGTAGATGACGTCCACTTCTTCCAGCGCCCCGTCCCTGATCATATCCAGCGCACCACCTGGCGTCACTTCTTCTGCAGGTTGGAACAGCAGTCTCCGCTCGCCCGCGAAATCGCCTTCAAGCGACGCGTAATAGGACGCTATACCTAACATGGCCGCCGTATGAGCATCATGGCCACAGGCGTGCATAATACCCGGTACGGACGAAGCATAGTCACAGGTTTTCTCGTCTTGAATCGGCAGGGCATCGATATCCGCTCGAAGCGCGACGACCGGGCCGCCCCGATTGCCCCGAAAGTAGGCCACGACGCCATACCCGCCGACGCCTTCCTTGTACTCGCAGCCAATTGCGCGCAGCTGCTCCGCGATCCATGCCGACGTTCCGCTCTCTTGGAATGACAGCTCGGGATGACGATGCAGGTAGCGGCGCCATGCTACAATATCGGAATAGATGGTTTGCAGATAGTTCTCCACCGAATTAATGTCGTTCATGCCTACAAACCTCCTCGCCTAGTCTTGCGTTTGTACCCTATTGTACCAGAAGCCTGTTCGCTCTCGAAAGTTGTTTTCAGGCGATCCCGTTCCATTTTTCGTTAAACTGTCACTTTTGCCTTATTTCACGCGTTCCCGCAAGGCTTGCACTGGAAAAGGAAACATACTATCATGGATAAAGAAACCTGCCCTGAAGCCGGAAACCGCTTCACAGCGCTCTTGGCTTAACTTTAAGGAGGATCATCCATGATTATCGAGAATACAGGACTTAATGGCCTGACTAGCGACCTAGCCCACCTTGATGAATCCGCGGAGAAAGTCGGGTTTGTCCGTTGGCAATGGGAATATTATCGCGCTACATACGACTTGAAGCTGGAAGACCGCGCTAATCACGCCGAATACTATCTGCGGATCAGCACCCGCGCAATTGAAGGCAAACTGGAATCGCCGCACGCGGTGCTGCAGCTGGAATCCGTATATATCGGACGAGCTACTTTCCCGCATGGTCTGGAATACGAATCCCCGGTTCCGCAACAAATTCTGAACGCGGCAACGCAGCGTTTGCAAGAACTGAAGAAGCTGCTTGCATAGCTAAGAGGCAACCTTATGAAGACAAAAACGAACGGCCTGCGCGGCAGGCCGGATTTTTTGCTTCTCGTCCTCATTTTTGTGCTCGTTGGGTTTGGACTGGTTATGGTGTTCAGTGCCAGCTCTAACATGGCACTGATCAATTATAACGACCCCTTTACTTTCGTGAGGATGCAGTTCTTATGGGCTGTCATCGGCACGTTCATGATGCTCTTTATCATGAATATCCCCTACGTTGCATTCAAGAAAGGCTTCTTGTTGTATTTCATTCCCGCGATTATCATGCTGATTTTAGTTGCGATACCCGGAATCGGCGAAGTTCGGAACGGCGCGCGAAGCTGGTTCGGCATCGGGGGTCTCGGGGTGCAGCCGACCGAGTTCATCAAACTGGGACTCATTTTGTACTTAGGAGCTTTGATTGCAAAGAAAGGCGAGAAGATCCGAGATCTCAAAAAAGGACTCTTCCCCATCTTCGTCATCGTCGGGGCAATCTGCGGATTGATCATGCTTCAGCCCGACTTGGGCGGCTGCATTGTTATTGCCGGCACTTCGCTGTTAATCATCGTGGCCGGCGGGGCGAACCTGAAGCAGCTTATATTCGCGCTCACCATCATACTGCTGTTCGTAGCGGTCGTGGTCAGTATTTCGATGATGAGCAACCCTGATGCCTGGCAGTACCGGATCGATCGTTTTACTGCTTTCCTCGATCCGACGTCGGACGAGCAGTACACCACGTTTCATCTGTCGCGTTCCTTGCAAGCATTGGGTCACGGGGGATTGACGGGGACGGGATTCGGACATAGCGTGCAAAAGCTCACCTATCTGCCCTATGCTTACAGCGATTTTATATTCTCCATTATTGCCGAAGAGTTCGGTTTTATCGGAAGCACGCTGTTCCTCCTCGTCTATCTGCTGTTCATCTGGCGAGGGCTCATTGTTGCGGTACGCTGCCAAGATTCCTATGGGACGATCGTCGGTGTCGGCATCGTCAGTCTCATTGCCATTCAAGCCATTGTCAATATCGGCGGCGTTACCGGCGCAATGCCGTTGACCGGCGTCACCCTGCCGTTCATCAGTCACGGAGGTTCGTCCCTCCTCGTCACGCTCATCTCAATGGGTGTGCTGCTGAGCATATCCCGTGATCATAATAAGCCGGATCGGCAAACGAAGCGAACGACCAAAACTTCACGCACGACCGATGCCGCATCGCAACGAAAAAACCTCCGTCCTTTATAGGATCGGAGGTTTTCTTCGTTCTTGCTTATTTTACCCGGTTCAACTCGTCAAGCTCGTCGTCTTTGAACACGACGCCTTCGACTTTCACATTCACTTCGACGACGTTCAGGCCGGTCATGTTCTCGACCGCTTCGCGAACGTTATCTTGCAAGACGCGGCATACTTCATGAATAGGAATGCCGTATTGCACAATAATACGCAGATCGATCGCAGCTTCCAACTGACCTACTTCCACGGATACGCCTTTCTGTACGTTCTTCCCGCTAATCCGCTTGGCAAGCCCTTCGGAGATCCCGCCCGACATGGCGGCGATTCCCGGTGTTTCCAGCGCTGCAAGTCCCGCGATGGTGGCGACTACGTCATCTGAAATACGAATAATGCCCGTCTGAAGATCCTCTGTCATGCCACACACTCCTCTTTCACCTTATGTTTCCATTGTAATGGAATGAGGGAGCCGGAAGCAAGCGGGGCTACAACCGAAATGGAAGAGTTTACATGCCAATTAATTTTGGTTATAGTTAAAAAGGTTTTCCTCATTACTGGAACGGGGTGTTTCAAACGTGAACCAAAAAATGTTTTTCACAGCGCTCATAGCTCTATTCGTCCTGAGCGGGGTGAGCCACTATGGGCATTGGGGAACGATTCCGGAGTTTGTTCTATCCGCTCTGGCTATATTGTTCGTTGCCGGATTCTTAGGCAAAGCGACGGAGAGCGTGGCTCATTACGCGGGTCAACGGTTGGGCGGGTTTCTCAACGCGACATTCGGTAACGCCGCCGAGCTGATCATCGCGATTTTCCTCGTGCGCGCGGGCGAGTTCGATATGGTCAAAGCAAGCATCACCGGCTCGATTATCGGTAATCTGCTGCTCGTTCTCGGATTAAGCGTCCTGCTTGGCGGCTTGAAGTACAAAGAACAGACGTTTAACGTCCAGTTGGCCGGCCATAATTCGTCGCTCATGATTCTGGCAGTTATCGCACTGTTTATTCCGGCGATCTTCGTGTCCGCCGAACATTTCACGATTGATCAGGACCGCACGCTGAGCATTTCGATCGCAGCCATCTTGATCATCGCGTACATCCTGTGGCTTATCTTCTCGATGATCACCCACAAGTCTATCTTGGCTGATGAAGAAGTGACATCGCCGGACCACGGCGAAGAACCATCCTGGTCGAAGACCACGTCCATTCTATTCCTCGTCGTCGCGACGATCATGACCGCGCTTGTCAGCGAATGGCTTGTCCATACGCTGGATTCGTTCAGCGAGCGCTTCAGCCTGTCAGCGATCTTCGTCGGCGCTTTCCTGGTCGCGATTGTCGGCAATGCGGCCGAACACAGCGCAGCCATCATGCTCGCGTTGAAGAACAAAATCGGCGCGGCCGTCGAAATCGCCGTCGGCAGCAGCCTGCAAATTGCATTATTCGTCGCTCCCGTCCTTGTATTCGTCAGCATGCTGTTCGGAGAGACGATGGATCTCGTGTTTACAACGATCGAGCTGGCCGCCATCGGCGTAGCGGTATTCATCGCTACCTCGATTTCACGCGACGGACGGACGAATTGGTACGAGGGTGCGCTGTTGTTATGCGTATATGTCATCCTTGGTTTTGCGTTCTACCTCGTGTAAGATACCGAAAATGCCAAAGCCGTTCCTATAGGAACGGCTTTTCGTATCCAAAAATAAAAAAAGCAGTTCTAGCAAGAAGAGTACTGTAACCGGCTGGTTTGCAGTACTCTTTCTGCAAGAACTACCCTTTATTGTTCAGCGCCTCATAGAGGACCGCCAAGTTCCGCTCGAGCTTGCTGATGATTTCTTTTCCTTCTGTTTCTCCGACCAATCCGGCACGAACCGCAAAATCGACTTCACGTGAAAACCCATACATTTGGGTGTCCAGTACTTCCTCGTACAACGGACATTTGCGCGTTGCCAAGTTTTCCATTTGGACTTCAATCAGCTTTTCGATTTTATAGGCATCTTCCTGAAGGAGACTGAGCGCTTTTTGGTTCAAATGGATGATTACTTCGGATGAAGACATCGTACTCCCCCTTGTGCATTATTGCTCGCCGTCTTCTATATCTTTTATATTAAACAAAAAGTACCTTTTGCACAAGGACAAAACAAACAAAGCGCCCGGCAATGGTTCTGCCGGGCGCCGCATGTAGGCAAAAAAATTATTCCGAAACGACCGTTACGTTCAAGTTATGCTTAGCGAACACTTCGGCCATGGCAGCTTTTGCTTCTTCCGCATCCGGACCGTGAACATGAAGTTCATAAGCATGATTGCCGACCAGGGTCGTGAACAGACCGAGGATGCTTTTCACATCGATATACTTATTCTCCGCTTGGAGTACGATGGATGACCGGAATTTATTAGCCGTTTGGGAAATGTCTACGATCGCTGCATTATTGGACATGCGAATCCCTCCATGAGTTAGATACTAAAATACAAACGCTTTCTTTCACTATACCCTTATTCTGGATTCCGTTCAAGAGGGCCTTGAAATTACTTCAAACTTTCTGGATTCAGCCCTTCCAGCTCGGGAACGACGAAAATGCCGTCTTTGCGGATGAGACGATCGTCGAAGTAAACTTCGCCGCCACCGTATTCCGGACGCTGAATCAATACCAAGTCCCAGTGGACAGCCGAACGGTTGCCGTTATCCGTCTCCTCATAGGCTTGCCCCGGCGTAAAATGCAGACTGCCCGCGATTTTTTCATCGAACAAAATATCTTTCATTGGATGCAAAATATGCGGATTAAACCCGAGGCTAAATTCGCCGATATATCGAGCGCCTTCGTCGGTGTCGAGAATCTCGTTCAGCTTGGCCGTATCATTCGCCGTTGCCTCAACGATCTTGCCGTTCTCGAACGTGAACGAGACATTCTCGAACGTCACACCCGAATAAACGGACGGTGTATTGTATGTAATTGTTCCTTGCACGCTGCCGCGCACCGGGCAGCTGAACACTTCGCCATCCGGGATGTTCCGATGACCGGAGCATTTCTTCGCGCCGATTCCTTGGATTGAGAACGTCAGGTCAGTGCCCGGCGATACAATCCGCACCTTATCGGTCTTCGACATGAGCTCGGCTAGCGGATCCATCGCTTTGTCCATTTTGGCATAATCTAGATTGCACACGTCGAAATAAAAATCCTCGAACGCCTCCGTGCTCATATTCGCAAGCTGCGCCATGGACGCGTTCGGGTACCGAAGGACAACCCATTTCGTATGCTTCACGCGCTGTTCCGAATGAACGGGATGCCGGTATAACTTCTCGTATAGCTGCATATTCTCGCCCGGTACATCGGAGAGTTCGTTCGCGTTCTCTCCGGAGCGGATCGCGATATAGCCCTGCATGTTCTCCATCCGCTTTAGATCGAAGGAAGCCCATAGTTCGATTTGTTCTTTCGTCGCATGCTTCAGCAGCGTACGGAGCACCGAACGGTCGCTCGTCTCCACGAACGGCCTGCCGCCGCGCTTCGCCACTTCTTCGATAAGCAGTTTGGCAAGCTCCCGCTCCGAACCAATCATATCAATCAATACATTGTCCCCCGGCTGCACATCAATGGAATATCCCGCCAGGTTCGATGCGAGTACCTGTAACCGTTTGTCGCGCATAGAAGTCCACATCCTTATCCAACAATTTAACTTCTATATCCTATCACGTTTGATAACTGGATGCACTTAACTGCGCAGATCCGGTTTAATTTCCAGCGTGAGTTGGCGTGATTCCGAGTATGGCCTGCCAGCTCGCTTATAATGAAGGACCGTATTCTCGGTTAGCTTCCCCGGCAGCAGTTTCTTGCGGTCAATGACCAGCCGGTAGGTTGTATCGACCGATAAGGATTGGACCATCTCCTCCAGCAGATTGCGCGAGGCGCGAATTTCCACATCCTTCTTACCTGGTAATGAGTGGCTGACCTGGTTCTTGTCCAACTTCTTCGCGCCGAATTGTCCGGTATCCTCCCATTTGGCCGAGAGCGTACGGACCCACCGGTTGCGTGCTAGCTCTGGATCGGCATGAATAAGAAGCACCGTCGAACGCGTATTGGACTCCACCTGCTCCAGCTCGGTCCTTTGCGCTTCAGCCTGGACCTGCTTGAGATAAGCCATTGGATCGCGAACGGCGTATTGCTCGATCTGGCGAGCCGAAGCCGCTTCCAGCCGAATTTGATCGTGGTGCTCGACCTGCCCTCCGAAACGGACAACTTCCTTCATGCTTCCTCCGTCTTTCACCCCGCTTTCACCGCTGAACCGGTACACGTCAATTCCGGCTAAACCCGATACCGATAAACGCAGCAATTCCTTCGGTTCCTTCACCATCAGCGGTTGCCCCCCGCAGCCTGCTTGTGAAATCCCAGTCAACCATAACCCGAACGCCACCATGGCAACTCGCCGTCTGCTCCCCATTCGCATGTCCCCTTCCTGTCGGATGCCTAATCAGACATAGCGTCTGTATCCAACTGGTTCCTTATGCGGCGGGTCGAGCGCCCCCTTCAGAAAGCCCCTTAAAAACACAAAAACACGGGTTCTCGTCCGTGTTTATCGAAGTCTGACTATGAGGCGACTATTATCCGGTTTCTTCCGCTGTTCTTCGCTTCGTACAAGGCCATATCCGCCTTATAGAATAGCGATTCCACGCTAATTTTATCATCCTCGAACGTCCATTCCGAAATCCCGCACGAGACGGTCACGCTTGGGTGCGTTCCCTGTTCCACTCTCGTCCGGATGCGTTCGGCAATCCGATAAGCCTGCTCAGAACGGATCTGGGGCAAATACACCGCCAATTCTTCCCCGCCCCATCTTGCCGCAATATCGCTTTCCCGGATACAGGAGCGAATCACGTCGCTAACACCGATCAGAATTTGATCGCCAACCAGATGGCCATAGGTGTCGTTGACTTGCTTGAAGTGGTCAATATCTACGACGACGAGCGAGCCGCAAGGGTCTTTCCGCTGCTTCGATTGAATACGTTCATTCAAATAATGCCGCGCATGAAGTCCGGTCAAATTATCCGTGATGACCATCCGCCTTACCTCGGCGTGAAGCGATGCGTTCGATATGGCAAGACCGATATGCGTGGTCAAAACCTGCAGCAGCTTATAATTATCGTATGAGAAGAAATTCGGCGACTTGTGAGTCACGATAATAACACCGACGATCGAGGCCCCATCCATGATTGGAGCTGCGATAATCGAACGAGATCCGGTTTCGTCCATTAGTTTGGAGGCCACCTGCCTCGTATTCCAATAATCAGACGTAATGACCGGTTCCTTCGTTCTGTGTACAATGCCGGCATACCCGTAATCAAGAGGTACCATATCTTTCGTCAAAAACGGCAAATTACTCGCCACATACTGAAAGACGTCTTTCTCCCGGTTGAGTTGAAGCACACAGCAGTGGTCCGCTTTGAAAATATGAAGCAGTTCGTTCATCGTGAATTCGAAAATCTCGCTCAGCCGAAGCGATTGGTTCAAACGCTTGGTCAGTTCATTGATCATTTGCAGCTCCGTAATGAGCACATTGGATTGCTCGTACAATTTCGCGTTCTCGAAGGCAGAACCCGCCGTAGAAGCGATGAGCGTAAATGCTTTGAACTCCGATTCATCCCAATGCCTGCCGCTGAAACTTACGCCGAGAACGCCGTATACCGCTTGTTTGCCGCTCATCGGAATCGCTAATCGAACGCTGCCGCTCTTCAATTGATCCTTCTGGGGCACCCCTTCGAGAAAAGCGCGGGAATAAAGATCGTCCGGGTCGCCCCGCATCTGCAGCGGCTTGATTCTAGAGTCTCCGTTCACGAAATCCTGCGAAAGATAGAGGTTGAAATCCGCGTAAGGCGTGTAGGTCTCGATATATGCAAGGAGCTCACGGATAACCGATGAAACGTCGTTCTGGTCATGCAGCCGCTTCCCAATCTCCAGCATCGCTTCGCGCCTAGTCGCCTCCGTCTCCGCTGCATGCTGTTTGTACAGCGCCTCTTTCATGCGGACATGGTCAAAGCGAGCTTCCAAAATGGAACGGAGATGAAAAACGGAGGACCGGAACATGCCCTGCTGCATCGAGCCCGGATCGTCCTGACCGTATATCGAAGACCATACGAGTATGGCTAACAATCCGTCGTCGTTCCGGCTTCTCAACGGTTCGGCTGTACAAATCTGTCCTGTTTGCCTTTGCCCCGTTGCCGATACTATGGCCGCAAGCCGACTTAGTTCCTCCGGTGCTGTCCAATCCTCGTGCGTGCAGACGACGAAGCGACCATCCGTATCGTACAGTGCCACCCGAACCTTCCCCACTACATAATCGCCCGCTTCGCTCATCCATTGTTCGAAGCTATCCAGCATGATCTCCGCCGCTGCCGGAGCATCCATTCCCGACGCCGTCAAGGCATTCGCCTTCATGGACGTCTGAACTTCGCTCGACGGGCTGGCTATTGGACGATGAGCCTCCGTCCGTCCAGATGGCATCGATTTATTCATAGTCGCAGCACCCGCCTGAATATCATGTCTTTGGTTCTATGAGTATCATAGCTCAAATTGGGAAAATGTGCACTAGAATAGTCATATAATACTAGTAAACGATCGCAAATTTTAACTATTTTAGGTTTTGTTCGCGCAAGGGATTATACTTGACAATGCCCTGTGAATTCAATAAACTTTATAGATGAATATTGGTTCGGTTTTGTGTCACCCTCACGGAGGCTGTCGCTGTCAGGTCAGCGGCTGAACTTACCTGCCAGATGAATCTCGGATGGTTCTTCTCGACAGCACTCGGCGAAACTCCAATTTTCGAACATAACATTGAAGAAGGAGTGTCACGACACATGGCACGCTATACAGGTCCTAAATTTAGATTGAGCCGCCGTCTGGGTATTTCCCTGAGCGGTACTGGCAAAGAATTGAAACGCGCTTTCCCTCCAGGTCAACACGGCCCTAACCAACGCAAAAAGTTGAGCGGTTACGGCGTACAATTGATGGAGAAACAAAAGCTGCGTCACATGTACGGCGTAAACGAAAAACCTTTCCGCAACCTGTTCGACAAGGCTGCTAAAATGAAAGGTAAATCCGGCGAAAACTTCATGGTTCTCCTTGAAAGCCGTCTGGACAACCTCGTTTACCGTCTTGGCTTCGCGGGTTCCCGCGCTGGCGCACGTCAGCTCGTTTCCCACGGCCACGTTACTGTGAACGGCAAAAAAGTCGACATCGCTTCCTACTCCGTAGCAGTAGGCGACGTAATCGGTCTTCGCGAGCGCAGCCGCGGTCTGAAGTCGGTTAAAGAAGCACTGGAAGGCCGCAACTTCCTTCCAAACTACCTGGAATTCAACGATGCAGCAGTAGAAGGCAAGTATGTTCGCCTTCCTGAGCGCGCTGAACTTCCACAAGAAATCGACGAGAAACAAATCGTCGAGTTCTACAGCCGTTAATAAGTCGGGGCTGTCCCCCGCATTCGTTCGCGAATGCGGAAGGACAGCCCCTTCTTTATGGCCATTTTCGGCAATGCTAATCGTTTTCTTCTTCCGCAGTCGAAGCTTGCGTATGTGGAGCAAGCGGGAGCACTTGCGCCTGTGGCGTTGGTGTACTCGCGGCAGGAATTCTGCTTTTCGTCAAACCTTGAATGAGCGCATTCACATCCAAGCCCGATACGCTCTTCAGCATCTCTGGCGCGGTCGCCATGAGCGAGGTCACGTAATTGCTGACTCTCGCGGCGCCTTCCCCATGCCCGGTATCGACAACCGTTAGCTTATCGATGCCTTTGATTGGCTCTGCCACTTTACCCGCCAGCTCAGGCAGCATTTTGACGACAATATCGAGTACGGCCGCCTCGCCGAATTTCTCGAACGCCTGGGCCAGCTTCTCTTTCGCTTCCGCCTCCGCCAGACCACGCAGTCGGATGACTTCGGCTTCTGCGGTTCCCTTCGCCTTCTCCGCCTCCGCGATCGCAAGACCCTCCAGTCGTTTCTGCTCGGCATTTGCCCGCGCTTCTGCTTCAATGCGATACTGCATGGCATCGGCCTCACGCAGCCGTTTCGCCTTATCCGCCTCAGCCGCTTGCTCGACCGCATAACGCTCAGCGTCCGCTTTCTTCTTCACTTCCGCATCGTACTGCTTCTCGCGGCGGAGAATCTCTTTTGCTTCCAAATCAATTTCGCGTTCCTTCCGCACAAGCTCGACGCGCATTTGCTCTTCCACGACAGACTGCTTGGCGCGCGCCTCTTGAATGGCATAGGCTTGGTCTGCTTCCGCCTTGGCCGTATCCTGTTCCCGTTTGAAGGAGGCGACCTTCAGCTCCTTGTCTTTATCCGCTTCGGCGATGTTCGTATCCCGCAGCAGCTCCGCCTTCTGCCCTTCCTCTTCGGCTCTGGCCTTCTGAATTCTCGAATCGCGAATCGCTTCCGCTTCGGCAATGTCGGCATCCCTCTTCACCGCCGCGATGCGCGGTTTGCCGAGCGCTTCCAGGTAGCCGTGTTTGTCGCGAACATCTTTGATCGTGAAGGATACAATCAATAGCCCCATTTTCTTCAAATCGCGAGCGGCCACGCCTTGCACTTCTTGGGCGAATCTATCCCGGTTCCGATATACTTCTTCCACCGTCATCGAACCAAGAATCGCGCGCAGATGCCCTTCGAGCACTTCCTGCGCTTCAGACTTCAACGACTCGATCGGCTTGCCCATGAACTGTTCGGCCGCAGTCGCCACATCCTCGATGGAACCACCGATTTTGATAATGGCAACGCCATCCGCCAGCACCGGAACACCTTGTTCTGTATACACTTCCGGCGTAGAGACGTCCAGCTTATGGGAGAGCAGCGACAAAAACTCGGCCCGCTGGAAGATCGGGAGAATGAACGCTCCCCCGCCGCGCACGATTTTGATTCTGCGGCCGGATTCGTCCGAAGCCACGTTCGAACTGCCGAGGAACGAACCGGTAACGATCATGGCTTCGTCCGGTCCCACCGTTTTGTAGCGCGCCCAGAATGCAAGACCTAGCACCACGATAACGCCAACGACGATCGAAGGAATTAATAGAAAATCTGGCATGATGAACTTCCACCCTTCTCATTCAAGCTGTAAATTATGGGACGAAACGAACTAGAAATCGACTTTCGATACGAGCAGCGTGCCCTCTTGCGCGTTGACCTCAATCACGACGACTTTGGCGCCTGCCGGGATGGATTCTCCTTCGTAGCCCGATGCGATATGATGGGTAACCCCTCCACCGATTCTGAGCGTGATTTCTCCGTATCCTCCTGCAGGGACGGGTACTAGCACCTCCGCGAGCCTGCCGTTAAGATCGCGAATCGAATACCCTACCGAGCTCTCACTACGTTCCATAGGACGAATGTAGAGAAAATACATGCCGACCGCGGCAACGATCGCTATGAGGATCGCCAGTATCACGGTTGACGTCGGACTCGTACCCGTGTACCGATGAAGCAGCAGACCTGCACCGCCGAATACGGTAATGCCGCTGACGATCGCCGTTGGCTGAAACACCTTGTGACCGTCCATCGAAAGAAAGTCAAGAGCGCCGTCGAGCGCCAAGCTTAACCAATCTCCGAGAATGACGCTCACGAGCGCGAACAAAACTCCCCCTGCCAGACAAGACCAGAATAACGCCTCCATATGCCCTCCCATCGATCCAATTATTTGAAGCGGTTCCTGATTTTTATTACGCGCAACCTCCCCCCAAAGTTGCGTTTCAGCACGAAATATTTTAGCGATAAAAGAAAATAAAGGGCAGGCAGCACCCTATGTTTTCGTTAATTTTCGGCAGCGCTTCCTGATTTCCACCGTCGATCTATGCTATAATTACTACTGTTAATCGGAGGAGGAATCGATCGAAAGATGGATGAAGACCGTCAGCAGAATGCGAAGGGTTACAGCGGATGGCGGACGTTCGGCGTCGTAACGCTCATTACGTTAAAATGGCTATTCATTTTCGGATTATTAATTGGATTATTGGTCGGCGGGGCCGTGACGGGGTATGTCGCCGCGCTTGTCAAAGACGATCCCGTACGCTCGCGCGCGGAGATCGAAGCGCAAGTCAACGAGAATGCGATCACCGGCTTTGCTTATTTCAACGATGGGCAGACCCCGATCGGCCAGCTTCGAACCGAAGAAGACCGTCGGTTAATCGAAGAGAAAGATATACCGCAAGTCATTATCGACGCGGTGCTGGCCACGGAGGACAACAACTTCTACGAGCATATCGGGGTCGATATTAACGGTCTTGGCCGCGCGGTCAAGCAGAAGGTGTTGAACGAAGACGTGCAGACCGGCGGCAGTACGCTGACCCAGCAGCTGGCAAGGCGCGTATTTTTGAACTTGGACAAGACGGACAGCCGCAAGGTGAAAGAGATTTTTCTCTCGCTTCGGCTGGAGCGTTTCTTGACCAAACCGCAAATCTTAACGGCGTACCTGAACAAGGTCCCATTCGGAACGGGCGCGAACGGCTATAATTTATACGGCATTAAAGCCGCTTCCAAAGGGATCTTCAATATTGCCGACCTGAATAAGCTCAATATTGCCCAAGCCGCTTACTTGGCTGGTCTCCCGCAGCGGCCGTCGGCGTATACCGCGTTCACGAGCAAAGGCACGTTCAACGAGAAGAACTTCAAGCTCGCGATGGATCGCCAGAAGATCGTACTCGCGCGCATGCTGGAGACGAAGCGCATTACGCAGGCGCAGTACGACGAAGCGATCGCATTTGACATCAAAGGCTCACTGGCGCCTCTCACGAAGAAAGCCTATTCCACGTTCCCTTATCTCATGCTGGAAACAGAGCGGCAAGCTGCGGAAATTCTGCTTATGCAGAAAGATCCGAACCTGACTTTGACCGACGTTCGCAAGAAAGAGAACGCCACGCTCGTTGAAGAAGCCAGACAAGAGCTGCTCCGCAACGGGTACCGGATCTATACGACGATCGACAAAAAGGTTTACAACCTGATGCATGCGATCGGGTCGAATCCGGACAATTTCTCGCCGGACAGCAAAGAGAAAGGCGTCGAGCAGATTGCCGCCATTATGATCGATCACAAGACAGGCGCGATTTTGGGCATGCTCGAAGGCCGCGATTTTTACGAAGAACAGATGAACCACGCCACGCAAATGACGCGTCAGCCAGGGTCGACGATGAAGCCGATTGCCGCTTATTTGCCGGCCATCGATAAAGGCCTTGTCCAGCCGGGCAGTATCCTGGACGACGCTCCCGTCGTATTCAAAGACGGCGTCAAAGGGTTCCATATTCCGAAAAACTCGGATAATAAGTATCATGGTCTCGTAACTGCCCGGGAAGCGCTCAACCGATCGCTTAACTTGCCTGCGCTGAAAGTATTCAACGATAAAGTCACGATCGGCGAAGCTTGGAATTTCGCGCGTAAGCTCGGGATTACCACGCTCCAGCCGGAAGACGAATACGCGCAAACCGGTGTTATTGGGGGATTAAGCGTCGGGGTGTCCGTCGAGGAATTAACGAATGCCTACGGGGCTATCGCCAACAACGGCGTATTCAACGACGCCTACATGATCAGCCGCATTACCGACTCGGAAGGCCATACGGTCTACGAGCATAAGGCGAAGCCGCAGCGCGTCTTCTCCGAGCAATCGGCGTTCCTCATGACCGACATGCTCCGTACGGTCATCTCGGACGGCAGCGGCACAGGCCACAAGCTCATGAACGAGTACAAGAATTACAAGACTATCCCGATCGTCGGCAAAACAGGCTCGACACAGAGCTATGGCGATGTATGGTTCGAAGGCTACACACCGGACATTACGCTTGGCGTATGGGCCGGCTACGAGAAGCAGATCAACACCTTATCCAAGGCCGGCCGAACACGCGCTAGGCAAATCTGGGCAAAGATCATGAACGACGTAACAGAAGCTAGACCTGATCTGTTCCCGACCAAAGAGTTCACCAAACCAGACAATATCGTAAAAGCAACCGTATCGAGCGTCAGCGGCAAAAAGCCGACGGAGTTAACGCGGTCGATGGGCATGCTCGTAACGGATTGGTTCAACAAACTTTACTTGCCGAAAGAGTCAGATGACGCCTTGATCAAGATGGCTTACATTCCCTATAACGGCGTCAACTATGTCCCGCAAACAACCACGCCGGCGGATATGGTTCGCGAGCAGGTCGTCGTGAAACGGGAGAAACCGCTTGACGTGCTCATGGCGGAGATCGAGAAGGCGCAAGCCAAACTCCCGTCAGATAGCAGACGTCCGATGAGCTTCTTCCTGCCGATGGATGCGAAACTCGATGCACCGTCGAAGTCTGATCCCCGCGTGGATGACGGTGGCGCACCTTCCCCGCCGAGTAATGTACGGCTCGAGCTGGTTCAGGGCAACAGCGCGTTCCGCATTACATTTGCGGCTTCGCCGGAGAAGGATGTCGTCGGTTACCGTTTATATCGTTCCGCGAGCGGATCCGCGTTTACACGAAGCGGCAGTCCGGTATTAACCGGTGAAGAAACGCGATTCGTCGATTACATTACGGCCGGCGTTCATTACCAATATTACGTCACTGCTGTTGACGTGGGCGGACATGAATCCGCGCCAAGCGTCATTACCACGTCGAACGGTCAGCAGATTGGCGGACCACCTGCGAATTCTACCGAAGGTACGGAGCAGGCAAGCGAGGGCGAAGGCACTGTCCTGCCGAACGAAGGCAGCAGTACCGCAGGAACAGACATTCCGACAAGTCCGGCGCCGCCGACCGGTCTGAAAGCTATAACAACCTCTCTCGGCGTAAGAATCGAGTGGCAGCCAAACGCGGATGCCGAACAAGTGACAGCTTACAACGTGTATTACAGTGCTGGTAGCGACGGCAATTATCAGAAACTCACCACCGTCGCGGATACCAAATTTGATTACATCGTCTCCAACGTGAACGGTATGTATTTCATTACCGCCGTCAACGCCGCTGGAGAATCCGATGGTTCTGCAACTATAACGGTAGGTCCGTGATAAAATACCAACCCGAAAAACCAAAAAGCTTCCATCCCCTTCGAGGGATGGAAGCTTTTTGTCATGATCAATATGGATGATCGCCGTTAATCTTCGATCGTCGACAAGTCGCCGGTCGGCAGATTCAATTCCCAAGCCTTGAGTACCCGGCGCATGATTTTACCGCTGCGGGTCTTCGGCAGTTTGTCTTTGAACTCGATCTCGCGCGGTGCGGCATGAGCGGATAGACCGTCTTTTACGAACTTGGCAATTTCGGCTTTCAGTTCATCGGATGGCGAGAAGCCTTCGCGCAGCGCGATGAAAGCTTTGATAATCTCGCCGCGCATCGGATCCGGCTTCCCGATTACGCCAGCTTCGGCTACAGCGGGATGTTCGACGAGCTTGCTCTCGACTTCGAACGGTCCTACACGCTCGCCCGCCGTGTTGATCACATCGTCTATGCGGCCTTGGAACCAAAAGTAACCATCTTCATCTTGATATGCGGAGTCACCGGAAATATACCAGCCAGGAATGCGGAAGTATTCCTCATATTTTGCTGGATTATTCCAAATTTGGCGCATCATCGAAGGCCATGGTGTCTTAATCGCCAAATTCCCCATCCGATACGGCGGGAGCTTATTGCCGGCATCGTCAATGATGGCTGCTTCCACGCCTGGCAGCGGTTTGCCCATCGAGCCCGGTTTGATGTCCATGCACGGATAATTGCAGATCAATTGTCCACCCGTTTCGGTCATCCACCATGTATCGTGAATACGCTGGTTGTATACCTTCTGCCCCCAACGCACCACTTCCGGATTAAGCGGCTCACCAACGCTCAGCACATGCCGCAGACTGCTCAGATCGTATTGGTTCACAACGTCGTCTCCCGCGCCCATCAGCATACGGAACGCGGTCGGCGCGCTGTACCAAACGGTAACGTTGTACTTCTGCAGCGTTGTATACCAATCTTGCGGACTGAAACGGCCGCCGCGGATAACATTCGTCGCGCCATTGAGCCATGGAGCAAAGATACCATAGGAGGTTCCTGTGACCCAACCTGGATCGGCCGTGCACCAGTAGATATCGTCCGGCTGCAGATCAAGTACCACGCGGCCCGTGAAGTAGTGTTGGATCATGGCGTTCTGGACGTGGAGCACGCCCTTCGGCTTGCCAGTCGAGCCAGACGTATAATGGATAATGAGACCGTCTTCGCGTCCGAGCCACTCGATCTCCGCTGCTTCGGAAGCATTCGCCATATGGGCATGATAGTCCACGATGCCCTCTTCTTCCTGCACGTCGTCGCCAACGACGATAATATGCTTCAACTCCGGAAGCTCGCTGCGAAGGATTCGCGGCAGGAGCGCAGGCGTCGTGACGATTGCAACCGCGGCGCTATCCTGCAGCCTGTCGCGGACAGCCGTTTCCATAAACGCCTCGAACAATGGGCCAACGATCGCGCCGACTTTCAATATCCCGAGCAAGCTTGTGTACAGCTCCGGTGTGCGCGGCATGAAGATAAACACACGCTCGCCCTTACCTATGCCAAGTCCGCGCAGCACGTTCGCGAATTTGTTGGATTTTTTCGAAATTTGCTCGTACGTGTAAGATTCGTCGCGCTTCGCATCGCTGTAATATAACGCTACTTTCCCCCCTCTGCCTTCTTCGACATGGCGGTCGACCGCTTCGTAAGCCATGTTCACCTTGCCGGTAGCGTGCCATGAAAACTGCTGTTCCACCTGCTCGAAATTAAACTGCTTGTACGTTTCTTCATAACTTGCCATGTTGGAGCCGGAAGCCGTCGCCGGGATCCGTTCTTGATGCATGTTTACCATACTCATCATCCTCCCAAACATTATAAAGGCAGTCGCCTGAACGCATCCCTGTCATGACGGGACACATTCGATTTGAAGCAGCGAAATAACGCGACTTTACACGTATCTAGTCGAGCGTTCGCGGAAGAAATAAGAATGCGCTTTCACGATTATACCACAACCGCTGGTCAATCATCCATTCTTTTCATAAATCCGAAACCATGTTATAAGTGTAAATAGCAGTTGCTTGCCTGATTCTAAATCGGACAAGGTTGGGTGAAAGGAGCTATGACAGTTGGAACATCGCAAGGTGAGGCATGCGGAGCGTCTCCCCTATCAGAACCGCGACATCGTCATCGAGGGACCGGTACCTGCTGCGGAACTCGCGCATTACACGCTGCACTCGGATCTCGACGCATTCCGAAGGCCGCCCGAACAGCATAAGGCGCTTATTGAGATCGCCGAACTGATCGAAGGACGAATCATAATCGCACGCGATGCCGAGACGATCGTCGGTTACGTGACCTTCCACTATCCGGACGAGCTGGAGCGCTGGTCGGAAGGCGGCATGGAGGATTTAATCGAGCTCGGCGCCATCGAGGTCGCGGACAGTTATCGCTCGCTTGGTCTGGGCAAACGCATGATCCAGACAGCATTCGAGGGTGAACAGTTGGAGAACGCCATTGTATATACGACCGAATATTATTGGCATTGGGATTTGGAAGGAACCAAGTTAAACGTTTGGGATTACCGTTCGATGATGGAGAAGCTGATGCAGTCCGTCGGTATGGTCTGGTTTGCCACTGACGATCCGGAAATCTGCGCGCATCCGGCCAATTGCTTGATGGTTCGTATAGGCAAGGACGTACCGCTCTCCTCGGTTGAACAATTCGACCGCGTTCGATTCCGGCAGCGGTTCATGTATTAATGAGGAGGACGATGGGACGATGACGGCGAATGCCGTATTTATACATCATCCGGGCGCTGCCCGATATCAATTCCATGACGATCACCCTTTTCACCCCAAACGGCTTCCGCTCGCGGCGGACTTGTTGAGGGAATCCTCTGCGCTGCAAGATGAAGATCTGCTGACGGCCGCTAGCGCGGAGGACAGCGATCTTGCGCTTGTTCACCGGCAGGACTATATCCAAGCGGTGCGCGAATTAAGTAAGGCCAATCCTTCGCCGACTTGGATCGAACAGGCTGAACGGTACGGTCTGCGCTCCGAAGACACCCCCTACTTCAAAGGTATGCATGCGGCAGCCGCGGCTATTGCCGGTGGATCGATCAAAGCCGCTGAAGTGGTCGCCTCCGGTCAGGCGCTTCATGCTTATCATATGGCAGGCGGACTGCATCATGCCTTCCCTGAACGGGGTGCTGGCTTCTGCGTCTATAACGATGCCGCCGTTGCGATTGCGGCCGTTCGGCAGAAATACGGCATGCGTATTTTGTATGTCGATACAGACGTGCATCACGGAGACGGCGTACAATGGGTGTTCTACAACGATCCGGATGTCTGCACGTATTCCATCCATGAGACGGGCAAGTATCTCTTCCCTGGCACGGGCTTTGTCCATGAACGCGGGAGCGAGCTCGGTTTCGGAACGAGCTTCAATATTCCCGTCGAACCTTACACGGAGGATGACTCCTGGCTGGAGAGCTTCCGCCAATCGCTCGAAAAAGTAACCGCTTCCTTTAAGCCCGATATGATCATCAGTCAGCACGGTTGTGATGCCCATGCGCTGGACCCGCTCTCTCACGTCCACTGCAGCATGCGAATCTATCAAGCCATGCCTGCTATTATTCACGATCTGGCTCACCGTTATTGCTCAGGCAGATGGGTAGCCATCGGAGGCGGCGGATATGATATCTGGCGCGTTGTACCGCGTGCATGGTCGCTTGTATGGATGGAGATGACGAATCACCCTATTAGCGCCAAACTCGCCGCAGACGGCCATAACGAGCCTCTTCCAGCTTCCTGGATTGAGCGCTGGGCAGCCGAAAGCCCGGAGACGCTGCCGACGCACTGGCTTGACGATGTCGCTGAATGGGCACCGATGCCGCGTCGAACGGAAATCACCGAACGCAATCGAACTACCGTTCAAATCGCCATTCAGCATCTTTAGTCGCCCACAAGAAAAGGCTAGCCGCTGCACTCCCAAGGAGTCCATACGGCTAGCCTAATGTCTTATATATGCTGAATCATATCGTCGATGATTCGATGAGAGTTGACGGACGCTTCTACTGTAAATTCTGCGAAATTGACATGTGCCGAGCCATCGGCCTTGTCCGACATCGCACGAATGACAACGAACGGAACCTCATTCATCGCGCACACTTGAGCAAGTGCAGCTCCTTCCATCTCCGCGCAGGCACCACCGAGCTCCTCGAATAACGAACGCACCGTATCACGCGATGCAATGAACTGGTCTCCGGAGAGTACCTTCCCCTTCACGCTGCGTCCTGGGAAATGACGCTCGCTGGCGGCGATCGCAAGCTCCATAAGCGCTTCATCTGCACGCCACTCCGAAACATCCTGGAATGGAATTTGACCGCGAGCGAAACCAAGCGGCGTTACATCCATATCGTGCTGCAAGCAGCTGGACGAGACGACGATATCGCCGATGTTCAATGCCGGATCTACGGCTCCCGCAACACCCGTGAACAACACGCAGTCAACGCCTGCGTCGATCAGCAGCTGCGTGCATACCGCAGCATTCACTTTGCCGACGCCGGATTTGCAGAACACGACATCACGCCCATGGAATTTGCCTTCCACGTAAGTAATGCCTGCCTTGGTGAAGGAACCTGTCTTCTCCACATGTTGATGAAGCAGTTCGATTTCTTCCACCATCGCTCCGATAATGCCGATTTTCTTGAAATTGTTAGTCATTATTTTGCGCTTACCGATTGACGCTTGACGATCTCGTGCGGGAGCACGACTTTCGCATGGTCAACGTTTTCCTTCTTCATTAATTTGGTGAGCAGACGCATGGAGACGGCTCCGATATCGTACATCGGCTGCGCGACAGCTGTCAGCTGAGGACGCACCATGGATGCCATCCGGCTGTTATCTACAGAAATGACCGATATATCCTGCGGAACCTTCAAGCCGGAGTCTTGAATGCTATGAATGGCGCCGATCGCCATCTCGTCCGTCGCTGCGAATACGGCCGTTGGATGGTTCTCAAGTCCAAGGAAATACTTCATCGCTTCCGTTCCAGATTCATACCGATAGTTGCCAATACGCACCAAGTCTTCGTCGTAGGTAATGCCTGCGGTCTCAAGTGCACGCTTGTACCCTTGGAAACGCGCGAAACCGTTAGCCGGATCTTGCAGCGTTCCGCTGATCATGCTGATCCGGGTATGGCCTTCGTTGATCAAGGCTTGTACCGCATCGAATGCAGCCGCTTCGTGATCGATGTCAACGGACGGAATCAGACCGTTCTCGTCCGTCGTCGCGCAAAGGACAATCGGCACGTTCGCGGTCTTGAACGCCTGCAAGTGCTCGTCCGTCACAGCGCCGCCCATGAACAGCAGGCCATCGACCTGCTTCTCTAGGAGCGTGTTGATCACTCGGATTTCTTTCTCTTTGCGCTTATCCGCATTGCAAAGAATGATATTGTAGTGATACATATTCGCTATGTCTTCGATTCCGCGCGCCACTTCCGCGAAAATCGCGTTCGAAATATCCGGAATGACGACACCGACGGTTGTCGTCTTCTTGCTGGCCAGACCGCGCGCAACGGCATTCGGCCGATATCCGAGCCTCTCAATGGCTTCGAATACTTTCTTGCGAGTCTGCGGCTTCACGTTCGGGTTGTTGTTCACCACCCGCGAAACAGTCGCCATCGAAACGCCAGCTTCTCTTGCTACATCATAAATGGTTACTGTCACGGTCCTTCTCTCCATTAGTTCAAATTTTCAGCTCTCGCTCCGCATTACTTTACCGTAATGATACGACAAAATATTACTTTTCGCAATGATTCAGCATGATGTTGATCTAATGGCGAGGAGGTAATATTGTCTGTTTGTCGTTAGGTTTGCAGAATGCCTCGGCTCAGCTGTTTCAGCCGTTTTTGAATGTCCGCAACCCACGCTTCGTCTCCGGTCGAACGCGCAACCGCATACAAGTCGAGCAGCATGTTGATCCGCTCTTCCGTCATCGGCTTCACGACCGCCGGGTCCGTGCTCTTGCGCGCTTGATACGCTTCCACGAGCAGATCGGCCAGTTCATTCACTTCATTGAATAAGTAGGTTTGTTTCTCAGGCTTTGCCCCCAGCTGACCGATAAGGCCGGTCAAATCAGGCTTCACCTCGGAAAACACTTCACTGCGGTTACACGAAGGACATGTATAGATCGGGACATTGTCGATTTCAACCTTCCCCGAATAAATGACGGTTCGCAGCTTCATAGGCATGACATCGCCGCATTGACAATGCTTTTGCAAATTGGCCAACTCCTTCTCGTCTTAAGCTGCCGGTAATCCCCCGCTAGCTCCAGTTCTTGACGATAAGGTATTCGACCGGATACGTATAAAGTCCTGCATTTCGGAATTTTGTAATATTTTCATGCCCTCGTACAAGAAGCATACGATTAATAGGCCCATTTTCTCCATCTGCGGCGGACGAACGGAATGGCGAGGCAGATCACCGCAAGCGCCGCCCCAATCGTATCGTTGCGTAAATCATGAATATCCGGCGAACGGCCCCCTACGAAAGATTGATGAAATTCGTCCGTTATGCCGTATAACAGGCATAGAAATACGATTAGCGCTTTGACGATCAGGCGGTCGCCGCTGCGGCCGAAGCCGTAATCGAACGTAAGCGCAAGAACGAAATAGGCGACGAAATGCCCCCAATCAAAGCTGCTCATCGCCGGAAAGATCGCTTGGAACCACGGTAGAAACGTGTTCATCTCATCCCCGGTGCGCGATGAAAGCGCAAAGATGATCCCCATCCACAGCAGCGCGGGTACCAATCGTATGAACCTGCGGCCGCGCTCGAAATCCGCTTTCCCCTGTCGATCGGCCGTTTGCATGGCAGGTCTCACCTCCGTTACAATATGGTACAGGTGAAACGGCTATAACGCGTTTCATTCCGGTGAAATACAGGATGATTGATAGACGTGCGACTTATCAATGCTTGTATTTGAACTAATCGCTTGCCATTCCTAATAAGGAGGTACTTAATCAATGATTTTGCAAGGAAAAACCGTTATTTCCCTGCTCGATGACGAATTCGAAGATTTGGAATTGTGGTATCCCGTCTATCGTGTCCGCGAAGAAGGCGCCACCGTCCTGTTCGCCGGTCCCGAGAAGGGAAAAACCCACATCGGGAAATATGGCGTTCCAGCAACCGCTGACCTGTCCTTCGACGAAATCGACAGCGCGCAAATCGCTGGTATTCTCGTGCCGGGCGGCTGGGCGCCGGATAAGCTGCGCCGCTACCCGAAAGTTCTTCAGGTCGTGCAGGAGCTCGACCAAGCCGGCAAGCCGATCGGACAGATTTGCCATGCCGGTTGGGTGCTGATCTCCGCCAAAATATTACAAGGCCGTAAAGTCACGTCGACACCTGGCATTCGCGACGATATGGAGAATGCCGGCGCAACGTGGATTGACGAGCCGGTCGTCGTCGACGGGCATCTTATCTCTGCTCGCCGCCCGCCGGATCTCCCGCCGTACGCGAAGGCGTTCGTCGACGCGCTCATCGCCGTCAAATAACGACTTCGTTCTTCTACGTGGAATGCTGACCAGTGGTCGCCTCGCGTTCCACCGATTGGTTGAAATCGTGAAGCAGCTGCTTCACGGCTTCACTGGTCCGGCAAGCCATGATATCGTCGAACAATCTGCGGCTGTTTTGCTGTTTCATGCAAAGCAGCCGTTCTTTGATGGGCAGGATCGAATTCGCGGACATGCTTAATTCGTCCACGTCGAGTGCCAGCCAAATCGGCAGCGCACGGATGTCGCCGGCTAGTTCGCCGCACACACCTACATGAATGCCGCCCCTCTTGGCCGCTTCCACCGTTGTCTTCAACATGCGCAGCACCGCGGGATGGTACGGTTCGTAGAGATGGGAAATTTGATCATTCATCCGGTCTACGGCCAGCGTGAATTGAACCAAATCGTTCGTTCCGATACTAAAAAAATCGACTTCGTCCGCCAGCATGTCCGCGATCATGACCGCAGCTGGCAGCTCGATCATGATCCCGACCTCGATATCGCTGCGGTGCGGTAAGCCTTCCGCTACCAACTCCCGCTTGGCCTCTTCCAGCAGCGCATTCGCGCTCTGCACTTCCTCGACCGACGAAATAAGCGGATACATGATTTTGACGTCACCGTAAGCGCTCGCCCGAAGGATCGCTCTTAGCTGAGTTTTGAACAACTCCGTCTTATCAAGGCATATCCGGATCGCGCGATAGCCAAGAAACGGGTTCTCCTCTTCCGGCAACTCGAAATAATCAAGCTGTTTGTCGCCGCCGATGTCGAGCGTGCGAATTATGAGCGGACGCCCGGCGAGCTTCTCCGCCACGCTCCGGTACACGTCGAACTGCTCTTCTTCTTTCGGCAGCCGGTGACGATCCATGTACAGAAATTCCGTACGGAACAATCCGACCCCGTACGTCCCGCTGCCGAGCGCGATATCGAGCTCCTTAAGCGAGCTGATATTGGCCGACAGCTCCACCTCTTTGCCGTCCGGGGTGACCGGCCGGACCGATGCAATGCCTTTCAGCCGGTGTTTCGCTTCCTGCTGTCTGAGCTGCAGTTCGGTATACCGTTCCGTCAATTCCTCATCCGGCTCCAGATGAATGATGCCGGTGCCACCATCGATAATGAGCGTATCACCCGTTTGGATGGGTTCCTCTAATTTGGATTCCAGGCCGACAACGAGTGGGATGCCTAGTGCTCGCGCCATAATCGACGAATGCGACGTCATGCTGCCTGCCATCGTCGCGATCCCGAGCACATGGTTGGGGTTCAAATGCGCCAGCTGCGAAGGCGAAAGTTCCTTTGCAACCAAGATGAACGGCTGGGTATCCATCGGCAGCGTAATCTCCGGCGCGCCGAGAAGATGTTTGAGAAGCCTGTTGCCGACGTCCTTAATATCGAGCGCCCGCTCTTTCATATACTCGTCGTCGAGCAAATCGAACATCGTGACGAAATGGTCGATCGCTTCTTTGACCGCTACTTCTGCCGCTTTGTACTGCCGCTGAATGATCCCCTGGATTTCATTCATGAACACCGGATCTTCCAGAATGGCCAAATGCGCGTCGAATATATAGCTTTCCTCGGTGCCGACTACTTCCCGAAGCTCGTCTTTCATCTGCTCGATTTCGCTCTTCGACGTGCGGATTCCTTCATATAACCGTTCGAATTCCCTCGCCAAATCGGCGACATCTATTTTTTGTTCCGGCAGCTCCCATTCCCAGTTCGGCAGCACGAACGACTTGCCGATCGCGATGCCGGGGGAAGCTCCTATCCCTTGTATCACAGTTAATCCCCTCCACTGCTACTGCTTCTCTCTTTCAGGACGACCGACATGACCGACGCCTGTCCGCGCTTCACGCTCTTGAACGGGGCGTAACTCCAGGAGCTGACCCGGTCCGCGTTCGTAATCACCATCGGCGTGGCAAGCGACTTCGCATGTTCGCGGACGAACGGCAGATCAAACTTGATCAGCAGCTGTCCCGGTCTCACTTGATCGCCTTCGCGGGCAACCGCGGTGAAGCCCTTGCCCTTCAGCTGCGAAGTATCGATCCCGATGTGCAGCAGCACATCAAGTCCTTCCGGCGTCCGAATGCCTATCGCATGCATGGACGGGTACACGTGAATGACCTTGCCGTGTACGGGAGACACCAACTCACCACGATCCGGTATGAAAGCCGCCCCATCGCCAACCAGCTTGCCCGCGAAGATCGGATCAGGCACGTCTTTCAACGGAATCATCCTGCCTTGCATTGGAGAACTGAATAAGACGCGCATCAGGTCTCGCCGGATCGCTTTGTCCATTTCTTCGCGGATGAGCTCAGAGTAGGTGCCGAAGACAATCTGAACATTGCCGCCGCCAAGCCGGATGACGCCAGCCGCACCCAAATGTTTCAGCGCGTTGTTGTCGATCAGCTTGTCGCTTACGACCTTCAGCCGAAGACGGGTTATGCAGGCTTCCATCTGCTGGATGTTCTCCTTGCCTCCGATAGCTTGAAGAATAAGCGGCGCACGGTAAGGTATATCGCCTGCCCATTCGTCGAGCTGCGAGCCTTCCTCGCGGCCTGGCGTCGGAATGCCGAAGCGGCGGATCGCCCAGCGGAACAGCACGTAATAGATGAGACCGAGTCCGAGTCCGATCGGAATAAGCAGCCAGCCTTTCGTGGCTAGATGCTCGTTAATAACAAAATCGATCGCGCCAGCCGAGAACGAGAACCCATGGCGGATGCCAAGCTCATACGTCAACCACATGACAAGTCCCGACAGCACGGAGTGAATGACGAAAAGATAAGGTGCCACGAACAAAAACGCGAATTCCACCGGTTCCGTCACCCCGGTAAGGAACGAAGATAGTGCGGCCGATAAGAATGTGGCTTTAATCTTAGGCTTCAAGTCTTCGCGGGCTTCATGGATGATGGCGAGCGCAATCGCCGGAAGCGCGAACATCATGGTCGGGTATAGCCCGGCCATGAACGCGCCAGCCGTCGGATCGCCGGCGAAGAAACGGGACAGATCACCGAATACCATCGTCCCGTCGGCCTGCTCGTAACCGCCTACCTGAAACCAGAACACATGACTGACCAGATGATGCAAGCCGAATACGACCAATATTCGAAGTACGAAGCCGAACAAAAAGACGCCGAAACCGCCGCCCGATGATACGATTTCACCTAATTCCACCAGCATGCTTTGGACGCTAGGCGCAATTCCGATCATCAGAATGCCCCATAACGCTGAAAACAAGCTGACGATTAGCGGTACGAAGCGAGGGCCTCCAAAAAACTGTATGTATTCCGGGAAACGGATATTTTTGAATCGCTCATGAAAGAAACTCGTCACAAGGCCGATCATGACACCGGTAAGCGCGGTAGGCTCGATCTCGAAGCGGCTTTGTCCGATTAGACTTGTATAAATAAACATCCCTGCGAGTGCAGCCAATCCCGCCGCCCCGGCATTGCTGGTCATGCCCATGGCGACGCCAAACGCAAATAAATACGGAAGCCAGTGAAACAGCGCCTCGCCGGCTGTCTGCAAATAACCGGGCATGTCCGGCAACCCGAAGCTTGCCCATGGCAGCACGCTCAAACTTAATAGGATCGCCGCGCCGGGAAGAACGATCGTCGGCAGCATCAAAGACCGTCCGAGCTGCTGCAAATGCCCCATGACGTTCATCCTTATCCTCCTCTCATGGCGGCATGGTTTCGTCACGCATATTTGGATATGTATTGATGGTACGTGTTCAATGACGCTTTGTCAAAAGAAAAGCGGCGGATGCATAAGATCCGCCGCTTGCTTTTGCCGCTATCCAAACCTAGAAACGCTGATTGTTGAAACCTTGCTGCGAGCCCGCGGAGTAGCCCACATGCGAGATGACCGGTCCGCTGTTCTGCTGTTGCTGCGTCGCCTGCAGCACAGGGTTATATGGCGTTTGGGCTTGGGTGAAGCTGTTGCTCGCGAACGATTGCGCGCTTGGCGAGAAGCTGTTGCTTGCAAACGACGATTGCGCGTTTGGCGAGAAGCTGCTTCCGAAAGAAGGCTGCGCGCTGAACGAGGATTGGTTGTTGAAATCCTGACCAGCCGTATAACCGACATGGGAAATGACCGGCTGGTAGCTCGAGCGTGCTTGCGATTGACCAGCGGACTGGAAGCCGCCAATGTTTTGTGCCGATGAAGAGCCGCCGAAGTGATTAATAACCGGCGTGTAGCTCGATGTCTGCGCTTGAACCGGACCATGGGATTGGTAGTTGAAGCTTTGACCGGCGGACGAGCCCGCATGCGAGAGCACCGGATTGAACGACGTGTTCGAGAAGCCGCCGCCAAACGATTGGTTCGAGAAGGCGCTAGGTTGATTGCTGAAACTTTGGCTGTTGCCGGCCGTGTAACCAACATGCGAAATTACGGGCTGCTGGTAGCTGTTATTGGACGAAAAGCTGCTCGACGAGAAGCTTTGCGAAGGCGATTTGGGAATCCCTTGGTATTGGGATTGCACGAAGCCTACCGGCTGATATCTGTTCTGAGCTTGGAACTGCTGCTGTTGGCCAAAGTTGTTTTGGAACACGTGTAGTCCTCCTCGAATTCGTAAAGTTTGGTCCGCTTAGCCCGTATGGCTCTGCTGAACCTCTCTTATTGTTGGAGACACTCGCGTTTTATATGACCGTCAAGATTTGGATTTGCCTTGCGGGAGCAATATCGAGTCCTCGACCTTGATGCAGCGGTCCATAATGATGTTCATGCCGGCTTCCTGCGCGATTCGAGCCGCATCGTCGTGCGCTATGCCTAACTGGAGCCATAGCGTCTTCGCTTGGATCGCAGCGGCTTCCTCAGCCACACCAGGCGTATGCTCGCTGCGCCGGAATACATTGACGATATCGACTGGGAACGGAATGTCCGCCAGTGACGGATAACTGGTCTCACCTAAAATCGAAGCAGCATTGGGATTAACGGGAACGATCCGGTAGCCTTTGGCTTGCATGGCGGCGGAGACCATATAAGACGTCCGCTCCGGATTATCGGATAAACCGACAACCGCTATCGTGTCCGACTGCTCCAAGATAGTCTTGATTTCGTCACGGCTTGGATTTGCAAAGGCCATAAGAAGAATGCTCCCTTCCGTTATGGAATACTGATTCCGGCTAACCTCTCTATTCTACCCACTCGACGTTTGCGCCAAGCGCTTTCAAGTGGTCGAAGAAAATCGGATACGACTTGGCCACATGGTGCGCATCGCGAATGCGAAGCGGTTGCTTCGCGCGAAGACCTACGACGGTTAGCGCCATAATGACGCGGTGGTCGTAATGCGCATTGATCTCTACGCCGCCTTCCACGCCTTCAGGACGTCCGTGCACGATGATTTCATCCCGCTTCTCCTCGACGTTCGCGCCGGCTTTGCGCAGCTCGTTCAAATAATCGGTAATGCGGTCGCACTCTTTATACCGTAAATTCTCCACGTCATAGAAACGCGAAGTGCCTTCAGCAAAGACAGCTGCCGCTACCATGGCCAGTACCGCGTCCGTGGCCTTATCGCCGTCGAATTCCAGCGCCTTCAGCTTACTGTTGCCTTGAACGCGTACCACACCGTTCTCATGGGTAAGCGGCACTTCCATCGCGCGCAGTACGTCCACGATAGCCCGCTCGCCCTGCTTGCTGTTCTCCATCAGTCGATGAACCGTGACGTCGGAATTCGTAACTGCCGCCGCCGCCAGAATAGCAGCCGAGCCCGGATAGTCGCCTTGCACCACATATTCCTTGGCTTCGTAGCGCTGATTGCCTTTAATCCGGTAATGCATCAAATCTTCGCTCGCCTCGATGACGATTCCCGCTTGCTCCAGTACTTCAAGCGTTTGGCCGACGACAACCTTGGATTTCAAGTCATGCAGCACTTCGATTTCGCTGTCTTCTTCAAGCAGAGGCGTGAGGAACAGCAGCGCGCTTAGGAATTGAGAGCTGACGGCACCTGATACGGTAATCTTGCCGCCTTTCGGAGCACCTCCGCGAATCGTGATTGGGAGTTTGCCGCTTTGGTGCTCCACCTGAACGCCGAGCTGGCCGAGCGATTCGATCAAATCGTCGTGCGGACGTTTGCCAAGCGAATCCGGGTACCGGTTAACGAACGTAACTTCAGGGCTCAAAGCCGCGATCGCCATCAGAAAACGAAGCACAGCCCCTGCGTTGCCCACGTCCAGCTCCTTCACATCGCTCGGCTTGCGGCCGAAGCCGGTAATGACGATCTTCTTCTCGTCCTCCTCGATAACCGCGCCTAAATCGCGAATACATCTGCGCATTGCATCGCTGTCTTCGCTGTGGGCCGGGTAATAGATCGTACTCGTGCCTTCCGCAAGCGCCGCGACCAGCAAATACCGCGTCGTGTAATTCTTGGAGGATAACGCTTGAATCTCGCCTTGCAGCTTCGGTGTTGGGGTAACGATAACGTCCATGAAAAGTTCGGCTCCTTTGTATGTAGGTAATCTATTCCTTCAAAATTCGAAACGCCTCGGCACCCGTTCGCTACGCCAATCTATCGGCGATGCTGAGTGACGAGCCAAGCGTCCCAAATCGCTTCGGCGACTTCCTCTGCGCTCAATCCGGTCGTATCGATGCGTACCGGCGCAAAATCGTAGGCACCGCTTCGCTCGGACATCAGCTTGTAGACGCGCTCTTCCAAGTTCCCTTGCAGCAGAGGTCTGCCCGTATCTTGGCTTACCCTGGCGATGATTTGCTCAGCCGAAGCGGTCAAGGCAACAACAAGACCACCATCCGTCATTAGCGCCCGATTCTCCGGACGCAGCACCGCGCCGCCCCCAGTGGCAACCACCAGGCTTGCGGCTTGTCCCAAGATTGCTCGCAGCGCTTCCGTCTCCGCTGCGCGAAAATAATCTTCTCCGAATTGCGCGAATAATTCGGGTATCGTATACCCTTCGCGCTTGACGATCTCGGCATCGACATCGACAGCCGTGTATCCGCCCCGCTGCGCGAGCAAGCGACCGACCGTGGATTTGCCGGTTCCCATGAAGCCCACGAGCACGATATGCCGCGGAGGCGTTAATGGTTCTGTCACGATGAGTTCACCCACTTGCTTTACAGAATTAAAACTATTGATTAGCCCCTATCATATCATTAATTCCGATCGGAAGGGTATAAAAATGTTGATTTTGCCGTACAGATGATACTAGGACAACATTGCCAAATTTCCCGTCTCAAGGAGTGAATCGTCATGGCTCTGGGACATGAGCCGCATCTGGCGCGCACCCGGTTCGAACGCATGCTATCGCCCGAATATCCGCTGTGCCGCGAGGACGTCGTCTGGATGCTGGAGTATATAAAAAAGAAAATGGCTGACGAAGCGCCCGCATTATCGAGCCTTCCCCAGCCAGTCTTATTGAAGTCGTTCCAAGGTTACGTCGAGGCCGCCATGATTCTCATCAAGCAGCGCGGCGGTTCAGGCCCGGAGGCCGACCGGCTGCGGAGCTGTCTGCAGGCGGCCGCCGACGGTTTCCTTGCTCGACCGAATTAGTTTTGCATCCAGTTGAAGTGGAACGTGCCTTCTTTGTCCAAGCGTTTGAACGTGTGGGCGCCGAAGTAATCGCGCTGCGCTTGCAGCAGGTTAGCCGGCAGACGCTCCGTCCGGTAGCTGTCGTAGTATGCGAGCGCGCTGGCGAAGCCCGGTACCGGGATGCCTTGCGTAACCGCAGTCGCGACAACTTCGCGCCAAGCGCCTTGGTAAGATTCGACAACCTCTTGGAAGTACGAATCAAGCAGCAGGTTGCGCAGTTCCGGATTGCGGTCGTACGCGTCCTTGATGTTCTGCAGGAAGCCGGCGCGGATGATGCAGCCGCCGCGGAAGATCATGGCGATGTCGCCGTAACGCAGGTTCCAGCCGTATTCGTCGGAAGCCGCGCGCATTTGGGCGAAGCCTTGCGCGTACGAGCAGATTTTGCTCGCGAACAGCGCTTTGCGAACGGCTTCGATGAATGCCGCTTTGTCGCCTTGGTAAGGAGCCGGTTGCGGTCCTTTGAGCAGCTTGCTTGCAGCGACGCGCTCATCCTTCAGCGCGGAGAGGAAACGGGAGAATACCGATTCCGTAATGATGGACAACGGCACGCCCAGGTCCAGCGCGCTTTGACTCGTCCACTTGCCCGTGCCCTTCTGGCCGGCGGAGTCGAGAATAACGTCGACCATCGGCTTGTTCGTGTCCGGATCGTACTTGGAGAAGATGTCGGCCGTGATTTCGATCAGGTAGCTGTCAAGCTCGCCTTTGTTCCATTCGGAGAAGATCGATTGCAGCTCTTCCGTGCTGACGCCGAGAACGCGGTTCAGCAGATCGTAGGCTTCGCAGATGAGCTGCATGTCGCCGTACTCAATGCCGTTGTGGACCATCTTCACATAGTGGCCAGCACCGTCCGGGCCAATGTATGTACAGCAAGCATCGTCGCCGACTTTCGCGGAGATGGCTGTGAGGATCGGCTCAACCAGCTTGTATGCGGATTCCTGTCCGCCTGGCATGATGGACGGGCCTTTCAGCGCGCCTTCTTCGCCGCCGGATACGCCGGTGCCGATGAAACGGATACCTTTGTCTTCCAGCTCGCGGCTGCGGCGCTGGGTGTCAGGGAAGTAGGCGTTGCCGCCGTCGATGATGATATCGCCTTTGTCCAAATGTGGAACAAGCGCGTCGATCGTCGCGTCCGTGCCGGCGCCGGCTTGAACCATGATCAGGATTTTGCGAGGGGATTCAAGAGACTGCACGAATTCTTCGACCGAGAACGTGCCAACGAGGTTCTTGCCTTCAGCTTCTTTCAGCAGCTCGTCCGTCTTCTCGCGGGAGCGGTTATACACCGATACGGTGAATCCTTTGCTCTCGATATTTAGCGCCAGGTTTTTGCCCATGACGGCCAACCCGACAACACCAATTTGTTGTTTTGACATACGGCTCTTCCATCCCTTTTCTATATGTTATAGTGGAACAATACAGCTATTTTACTCTTTTTAATCGGGATTGAAAACCATAATCAGGCGTAAAAATGCGGTTTTCATCAGATCTTCATTTTACCCAAATTGTGAACGATCAACAAAATAAGCTCCCGGGCCTGGAAACCCGGGAGCTTATTCGGTCTTTCGCATACGTGTTAACGAACTACAACTCAAGCTGAATCATCTCTATTCTCAGCGTACTTAAACGTTCTTTGGATGCGGCGACGATCTCCTCATGTCCCTCCGTTATCGCCTCGTGAAGGACGGACAGCTCGTAATCGAGCTCTAGCCGAAGCACCGCGGCGCGTTCCTCTGCCCGCTTCGATTGAAACGCCTGAATCACTTCCTCGACGGTCACATACGGTTTTTTCTGATAAATGATTCTGTGCTCCATACCGGACACCTCCACAAGTCGAATAATTTCGCCAAACATGATGCTCTCAATGACGATCTGCCGGTCCTTGAACCGCTTGACGACGGCGTGGCCTCTGGAATCGTTGATGAGCTTCTCGATGAGTTCGGACAGCTTCTCGTCTTTGATCACATAATCGCCCACTATTTTATAGCGGCTGCGAACCCGTTGAAACCGCAATTTCACGAGCTTGCGTCCGCTGCGGACCGAAATAAGAAAATAAACATCCGTCTCACTCCAATAGAGCGAGTATCCTTCCTGAATGAGATCGCGAATCAGATTCTGGATTTGCCGGCGGTCGAATCGCAGTTCTAAATTGCAGTACTCCACTTCGTAGCTCTTGTTCACGGCAACCCCTCCCTCTTCAGATGTCGAAGTTTTCTGAATATTCTCTCTTATCAATATCTTATACTCCATCTTATGTTCTGGCAACTTGGATTATTGACTATTTTTAAACCGTTCTGTAGGAATTGAATAATTTGCCCATCCGAAAGGAAAAACCGCCCGTTCCGTCGCAGGGGGACGAAACAGGCGGTCGCACAAACCGTCGTGTATGTACGCTACAAAAACCATTGGTTCAAAATGATTCCGAATGCTATCCCGCTTACGACCGCTCCGGCGAAACTGAACGCCCCCGTGCGGAACCGTTGCTGGAACATTTGAAGCACCCCAAGGCTGAGCAGCGAGAAAATAAGCAGAATAAACAGCGCCCCCGTCACGAACAAGCTGGCGGATACATTGCTGACATCGACCGTCAAAGCCAAACACTCCCTCTTCATAGTTAGGACATCTTCTTGCATTATAAGGGATTCCCCGTTATCCCGCCAGCAGCATCTTCATCATCCTGCTCTTACCGCCGGGCATTTCGGCGATCAGCCTCGTTTGGATATGGTGACGTCCGCTACTTTTTTACGGCGAGGCCGCTTCGGAATTTTGACGATAAGCGAATTGCCTTCCAGAACCGCCGCAGCGCGCTCCGGGAGCACGAGATGAGGCAGCTTGACCGTTTCGCTTTTGCCGCCCGGCAATCCGTCGATCCGCATTTTGTCTTCTCTCACCAGCACCCTCAGCTGAGACAGATCGCTTCCTGCGTCTACCGGATATACGATCGTCACGTAACGACTGGTTTCCGTTACGTCCGCTACCCCCGTGCCGAGCGCATTTCCGACGGCAGGCAGCGCCTTGGACACCATACCGCGTACGTAATTCTCCACCCAAGAAGGATCTCGGAACAAATCAAATCCCGTCGGGAGCTTCTGTCCCCGCATCCATTTCTCCAGCTCTTCCCATTGCGACGCCACCTGCGCCCACCTCCTCCGCTGGCTATATCCTATGCAATTCGCCCAGTTCCGGTTCCATTCGCCCCTATGTGCCACGTCATCGTATCGGGAAGGAACTTCTGGGCGGATGCCCGCATACGATGTAATATCCATGATTGCAAACTATAAAGGAGTGACCCTGTATGCCAGCAGTCGTCGGTTTCGTCAATATCGTCAGTCTCGGGGGCAGCTCGATCGTACAGTTCGGCGATTCGGTCCAAATGTCGCCAAGCAGCAACTCTAAAACGTACGCCGGTTCCGGATCGTTCCTAACGGGCAGCCTGAGCAACTCCAATAACGCCGTAAGTGCGACGAGCACGCTGGATCCGGATCTCATCGACAACTCCTCCAGCCAGGTCGGAAGCGTCGTATGACCATGACGGTACATCAGCACATAACGATTCATCAGTTGCGCGTCGATAGCCTGACGAATTCATCGGTCCTTCAAATTGGGACGTCCGGCTCGATCCGCTCGCTCTCGCAATTGTACAATACAGGCGGATTTACGGGACCCGCCCCCCAGCTCGGACAAGAGAATCCGCTCTCCTTCGTCCCGCTGCCGAATCCCAACTGAGCTTGAAGACCGGAGGTGGCCCCAATGCAAACCCCGAGCGATCCCGCGCTGACGCCATGGCAGCTCTGCATGGGACTATCTGAGCGCGTGCAGCTTCAACAACGGCAGTTATATGAAACACAGTGCAAGCTTCAAGAACAGCAGCAGCTCATGAGCGAATTTCAGCGCCAGCTCGATGAACTGCGCGCTCGCCTGCAAGCCGCGGAAAGCCGGCCGGTCTACCATATCGAGAAGATGGAGTACGCGTTCGATCAGCTGAAGGTCGAAAAGCTCGACGGCACCTTGAACATCGGTATGACGCCGCCTAGCGAAGAGTACATCAAAGAGATCGGCCAGCTCGTCCTGCCCGGCGGACTTACCGCTTCAGGCAAAACACCTCCAGCGACTGGCGACACCGCAATGAGCGGGCCGAATCAATTCCCGTCTATGGGCGCTTCGAGCGGTCCCGGCGCGACAGCCCCTCAGCCGCCATATCCCGAAATTCGGCAGCAGGTCGATATGTATTTGAACCAGGTCGCGCCGGAGAAACTCGCCCAGTTGGAGAACGAATTCGGCATCCCGCTCGACCCTTACCACCGCCGGCTCATTATCGACGATATACGCAAGCAAATGTCCGCGAGAATTCAATATTACATTCAGCAGACTGCGCGCGCAGCCGCTGGCGGGTCAGGCGAGGGCGACGAGCCGGGTTCGGGCGATAACGTGCAGCCCCCGCTCTCCCAGACGCAAGCCGCTCTCGTTCTTGCCAAGACCACCAGAGATATCGACGCCGCACTTCGCGCTTACATGACTCAACTGCGCGGAGGCGCCGGAATCACCGACCAAGGGGGAGACTCGTTATGAATCTGAACGTCATTAATCACTCGCTCTACGTAGGAAGCATCGAAATGACCGCCGTGGCCAGCTCCTCCGTATTCCAAATTGGCGACACGGAGCAGTATTCGCTCCACTCCATGTTCGATACGCCTCCCGAGTCCCTCGTTGTCGGCCCCCTCGTGCCGCTGGGACCTCCGGAAGGCGCGGACCAAGCCGAAGGTGAATCATCAGTCTCGCTTGCTGCAAGCGAAGCGATTTCGGTAGGATGATGAGCGATTATCCGGTTCGCGTCTCCCACCTTGGGAAGATCAACATCATCAGCGCCAGCAGCGCCTCCATCGTGCAGTTCGGCGACCGCGGCGCGGTCAACGCGAAAGTACAGGCGCTTGCCGTGCAGCGACAACAGCCGCACAGCAAGCGCCGAGAAGTATTCTTCGAATCCTACTCGATCTTCTCGCGACCGCTGTCTCAGATCATCGAGCCCGCCTTCGAAGAGACGAACGTGCGTATGTCCGTCACCAATGTCCAACCGAGAATATGCGTCGACAGCGTCGGCATCATAGCCGTCAGCTCCTGCGGCATGATCTTCGTCGGCAACGGGTTGACTTCAATGTCGGAGACACGCGTGAAGCATATCCGTCAGTACGCCACAGCCCGCCCGCTGCCGCCGGTCGGCGGCCAATGTCCGGCAAGCCTGCCGCCCGGTGGGAGTTAGCACGCTGCCGCCATGGGTGAACGCCTAAAATCCATACATCCCGTACATTCGTCCAGACCATACCGATACCCGCACATATAATAGCAATGTGATCAGGAAAAAATCACACCAACAAACGACTTAGGAGGTATGTACAGTGGGATACCCTGTAGCAGGCGTTAACACGGGTTGCGGTCCGGTCGGCGGTTATGTTTGGGCGGGAGCTACCCTCGTCCTCGTTCTCTACATTTTGCTGGTCATCGTTCTGCGTGGCGGGCTGTACTAGCACCTAGCAGACTATACGTAAGCGAAGGAGCGCTGCCAGCGAAGGCGGCGCTTCTTCGTTATCGGGGAACTAGCGGTTCATTACCCCTGCGTGCCCATCCGGTACATCTTGATCGCCAATTGAAGCTGCAGGCGCACTTCCGCGTTATCCAAATCCGCGCCAAGGAGCTGACGCGCTTTGTCCAATCGATAAACGACGGTATTATAATGCGTGACCAGCATCTCCGACGTCAGCCGCACGTTGCCGTTGCTGCGGAAGAACGCCTCCAGCGTCTCCATCAGACTCCCACCCTTGCGGTCTGCCGTCAAGATCGGTTCTATATACCGCTCGAGCACCGCATCCCATTCTTCGCCCCTCGGAACGAGATATAACAAGCTATAGATGCCAAGATCTTCGTAACAGACAAGCTGGCTGTCCAATCGGCATATGGAAGCCACCTGTTTGGCCCGCTTGGCCGCGGTCAAGCTCGCGTACAACTTCTCTGCGCTTCCTTGCTTACCAACGTACATCGAGAGCTGCTTCTCCCCGCATATCGCTTGCAACTCGGCCATCAGCTTCGCGTCCGCCTTGCGTTCCCCGGGCATGACGAGGACGAGCTCCTGCTCATAGACGCCTGCGAACATCGGACCGCGTTCTGAGAAGGCGAAGGACGATATCCGGTCAGCCACCGCTTTGAGCGCCTGTTCGTCCGCCGTCTCTAGAGCGACTATCGCTGCCGTGAAAGGGCGGTCTATCGAGATGCTGCTCCCCACCGCTTCCGCGCGCAGACGAATGTCCGTTCTGCTCGCCAGTCGACCGCTGAGCCAGTCGAGCAGGAAATTTTCCGTGTATTTGTTTTTGGCCTCGCGGAGCGCCTCGGAGTTGGACAATTCGAGGCCGGCCAGCGCATGCAGCCGATCCATCGTCAGCGCGTCGACTGACGTGATCGGCCTCTCCGACCCGATCACGATCAAGTAAGCCGAAGCCGGCATGTTCGGGGAAATATCTGAAACATAGAGTTGAGCGGCCGTCTCGCGGGCTGCCATCAGACCACTACGAATCGAGCTCATATTCGGATACCGATATCCGCGCCACTTGGACGCTAGGGCCGCCTCTTCCAATAACGCGTTGCTGTCGTATTCGCCGCGAGCGTTCTCCGCGCAGTCGCGCAGCTGACGCGAATAGATCGTCTCTTTCTCCTTCCTCACAATGACCAGCGGGTTGCCGAACAGCGACTCCAGGTGATCCATGAACGCCATAATGCCGCTGCCGCCCGACAACATGCGGCTGACCGACTGAACCCGCTCCTCGATTGCGACGAGCTGCGCAGACTCCTGTTCAATAACGCTGCCAAGCAGCTCGCGCTTGATCGACGTGAACTCCGCTTCCTTCGGCAGCAAGAGGAGCGGCATCCCGAATCTTTCGGCAAGCTCGGCTGCTTCCTTGGGCAGAGGGTCCGTCTCCGTACTTAGCCGGATGCCGATAGCGGATGCGCCGCGTTCCGCAAGCGCCTCAACCGTCTCCGCGTAACGTTCGGGATGAGCGCGCAGCAGACGTCCAGTCGTCATGACGAGCTCCCCAGGCTTTACCCAATTGATGTCTTCCAGCAATTCGATCGCGTTAATGCGGTTAACCGCGTTCTTAAGTCCATGCGCACCCGCCACCAACGTGCACTCTCGCGGCAGGAAGGAGCGCATGAACGCCGAGACGGAGAACGCCGCCTCGCCGCTAACCACATTCTCGTTCTCATATGGCAAGGGACCCGTAGGCCCGGATCTCGTATCCATGGGCGCGTGCTCCCCGCCACCTGGTAAGGATGCCATCCGTTTCGTCTCCGCCATGAATCGATCCCTCTTTTCAATTCTTCTGTCAGTTTTCATAACACATATATGACGCGAAAATCATTTTTCTCATTGTAACCCATTCCGTTCCGAATGTCTTTAGTTCGCGCGCATAAAGTTTCGGCCGATTTTCGTATACAACACAAAAAAAGAGCCGCCATTCGGCAGCTCTCCTCACATAATGCGTATGATGGCATGAAGCTTTCTACGGTTACACCCCCGATAGTTCGGCGGCGTTCCGCCGCGCTGCAAGCTCCTGATAAATCGCGGTGTAAGCTTTGGCGGATTTCGTCCAGCTGTAATCTTCCTTAACGCCATTCGAGACGATTTGCTCCCATGTCTTCTCATCCCGGTACAGCCCGATCGCTCTGCGGATCGTGTACAGCATATCGTGCGCATTGTACCATGCGAAGCTGAACCCGTTCCCTTCGCCCGTCTCTTCCTCGTAGGATTTGACGGTATCGATCAAGCCGCCTGTCTCGCGCACAATCGGCACTGATCTGTAACGCAACGCCAGCAGCTGACTCAGACCGCAAGGCTCGAACAGCGACGGCATCAAGTACATATCGCTGCCTGCATAGATTCGCCGGGCTAACGAATCATTGAAACCGAACCACACTTTGATTTTGTCAGGCCGGCTTTCCGTCGCATGGCGGAAGATCCCTTCATAATGCGGATCGCCAGAGCCCAGCACGACAAGTTGAACGTCTTCGTCGAGCAGCTGCCACAGAACGGCGGCGATCAGATCAAGCCCCTTCTGATCAACCAACCGCGAGACGATGCCAATGAGCGGCGTGCTCTCCGACTCCGGAAGACCGAGCTCGCGCTGCAGCGCCAATTTATTGCGCCGTTTCTTCGCAAGCGAATTCCGATATGGCGTAACTAGCGCCGGATCATTCATCGGATCGAACGATGACGTATCGATACCATTCACAATGCCGGACAAATCCGCCGCGCGATGGCGGAGCAGCCCGTCCAATCCTTCGCCATACTCCGCGGTCTGGATTTCTCTCGCATATGTCGGACTGACCGTCGTCAGCTTGTCCGCATATTCAAGCGCGCCTTTCATAATATTGGCCGCCCCATGATATTCGAGACCGCGGTGGCCGAACATTTCTTCGCCCATGCCAACCAAATCCATCAGCTGCTGCGTCCCCAGCACGCCTTGGTACTTCAAATTATGAATGGTAAATACCGTCGCAATGGACGCAAGTTCCGCGACATGTCCGTATTTCGTTCGCAGCAGATAGGGAACCAATGCCGATTGCCAATCATGACAATGAATAACTTCAGGCTTCTCCATGAAATGCAGCGCTTCTATGACCGCCAGCGAGAAGAACACGAACCGTTCGGCATCGTCTTCATACCCGTACAAGCCACCGCGCCTGAAATAATATTCATTGTCGATCAAATAGTAGGAGACACCTTCAATCTCCGTCTTCAGCAATCCGCAGTACTGCCGTCTCCATCCCACCCATACTGTAAACGTCGCCAAGGGTTCCATCTGCGCCGCAACGCTCTCCGGTATCGAACCATACTTGGGCATGATAACCCCCGCGTCGACCCCGCGTTCCTTTAATGCCTTGGGCAAGGAGCCCGCGACATCCGCGAGCCCCCCCGTCTTCGCCAGCGGCACAGCTTCGGATGTGACGAATAACAGTTTCATTGCGCTTACCCCCTACCTATTCCTTCTTCCCATACGATTAAATGACTTTCCTTTTGCCCGCAAGAAACGGCACCGACTCCGCTCCGCGCAGCTCTCGAAACGGCTCAATTCGCACATCTTTGTCCAAGATGACACGGTCCAGCACGCAATTCTCCCCGATCACGCCATTTTGCATGACGATGCTGTTGCGGACGACAGCCCCCTTCGCAACATGAACGCCGCGGAAAATTATGCTGTTCACGACCGTCCCTTCGATAATGCTGCCGTTGGCGATCAATGCATTGCTCGTCTTGGCGCCGCTGCAATAGCGGGCTGGCGGTTCGTCTTTCACTTTGGTGAAAATCGGACCCGGCTCGAAGAACAAGCTCCGCCATACGTCTGGACGCAGCAGCTCCAGGCTATTCCGATAGTAACTTTCGACCGTATTCACCACGCCTAAGTATCCGTCATACAAATAGCTTCTTACATTCAACTCATCCAGCCGCCCCATGATCGCCTGTCGTACAAGGTGATCTTTGCCTTGCGCGAGCGATGAATCGACGAGCTCCAACAGCAGTTCTTTCCGCATAATGTACATTTCCATGGAGATCAGATCGCTGTCCAGACGCCCGTAATGATCCTGGATACCTACAATGCGCCCCATCCCGTCCAGACTTACTTTGCGCGCTGTCCCGCCTAACAGATCGCTTTGCTTTTTGCAGACGACCGTAATATCCGCACCGGTCTCAATATGCTGCTCCAGCACCGGGTCGAAGTCGACATTGCAGACCATATGGCTGCGCGTAATGACTACGTAGTCGAGATCACTGCGGTTGAAGTAGTCGCGATTCTGATAGAAGTGGAACAGGTCACCGCGGCGCACTTCGTTGCCATCGTCCGTCAGCGGCGGGAGCACGAACAGACTGCTTTGACGGTGGTGCAGATCCCAATGCCGCCCGGAGCCCAGATGATCCATGAGCGAACGATACTTGGTATGGGCGAATACCGCAACTTTAGAAATGCCGGAATTGACCATGCTGGAGAGCGCGAAATCAATGAGGCGGTAACGGGAGCCGAACGGCACGGAAGCCGGGCACCTCGAGGCGGTGAGCGATTCCAGTTCGTCCGATTCGTGAATCAGGTTGATGACGCCGAGCAAATTACGGTTCATGGCTGCTCCACCTCCTGAAGGGAATGACTTGCGGTTACATACTCGTCGCTGCCGATCACGGTTATGGTCTGAATATCCGGACTCCCAATAATGACACCATCGCCAATGATGGCGCCTTCGCCGACGATCGCTTTGTAGATGCGCACACCGTTGCCAATCCGAACATTCGGCATAATGACCGAATCTACAATACGACTTTTCGCGCCAGCCTGCACGCCATGGAACAGCACCGAACGTTCGACATGCCCCTCGACGACGCACCCTTCCGTCACCAAGGAACTGACGATCTCCGCCTCCGGACCCGTCACATGCCCCGGACGATTCGGATTGACGGAGTAGATTCGCCACTGCCGATCGTTCAAATCCAGTGCCGGATTCTCCGCCAGCAAATCCATGTTCGCTTCCCACAAACTATCGATCGTGCCGACATCCTTCCAATACCCTTCAAATAAGTAAGAGTGCAAATGCATGTTATCTTGCAGCATCGCAGGAATAATGTCTTTGCCGAAATCGTTGCCGGACAGCCGGTTCGCTTCATCGCGGATCAAGTACCGCTGAAGTACCGTCCAAGAGAAAATATAGATACCCATCGAAGCCAAGTTGCTCGTTGGCACCTTCGGCTTCTCTTCGAACGAGGTGATTCGGCCTTGGTCTGAAACATGCATCACGCCGAAGCGGCTCGCTTCCTTCCAACCGACCTCGATGCCCGCGATCGTGACGTCCGCACCCGTTTGTTTGTGCGCTTGAAGCATTTGATCGTAGTCCATTTTATAAATATGATCGCCAGAGATAATGAGGACGTATTCGGGATCGAACCGGTCGATGAAGCCCATATTCTGATAAATGGCGTTGGCCGTGCCTTTGTACCACATGCCGCCTTTCTGCTTGACGTATGGAGGCAGAACCGCCATCCCCCCATCTCGCCGATCCATCCCCCAAGGACTGCCGATGCCCAAATGACCATTCAGGACAAGCGGCTGATACTGCGTCAGGACGCCGACCGTATCAATGCCAGAGTGCATGCAGTTGCTAAGCGTGAAATCAATAATCCGGTATTTTCCTCCGAAAGGAACGGCCGGCTTCGCCAGGTCTTTCGTCAACACGCCGAGCCTCTTGCCTTCTCCGCCGGCGAGCAGCATCGCAATCATCTCTTTACGGCCCATGGTCAACTCTCCCCGCTTGCGGCATTCGGTACGCTACTCCGTCATCTGCAGACCGATGGCTGCTGCACGATACGCAAGCCTTCTGTCCTCATGCTGCCGGTTATGCCCGCCACCGCTGATTATTTGGATAGAAGCACTTTTCTATTGGAACGTCCTTTCTTGCGGACGGGCGCCAACCCTTCATAGTGGAACAATTGAAACGTTAGCGGCGGGATGTCGACTTCCACGCTGCACGGCCGCCCATGCCAAGGCGTCTCCTCCGCTTCGACGCTGCGGCGCCAGTTCGGCGTGCCGCCGCCGAATTCCTCGCCATCGCTGCTGAGCACAAGCGCGTATCGCCCCGCTTCCGGGACCCCGACGCGGTAATCGCGATAGTGCTGAAGCGAGAAATTGCAGACGATAATCGAGAACTGATCCGGCGCAAGGCCGCGCCGAAGGAAGACGATAATACTTTGTGCCGCATTGTGGACATCCACCCATTCGAAACCGGCAGGATCGCAATCCCGTTCCCACAATGCCGCATCGTTCGCGTAAGCCGCGTTGAGCGTCTGCACGAAATGATTCATGCGCCGGTGCGCCTCATAGTCAAGCAGCATCCAGTCCAGCGATTCGGCATCTTTCCATTCGTCGTATTGTCCCCATTCTCCGCCCATAAACAGCAGCTTCTTGCCCGGATGCGTCATCCAGTACCCATAGAACAACCGAAGCTGAGCGAACCTTTGTTCATAGCTGCCGGACATTTTGTTAAGTAACGAACGCTTCCCGTGCACCACTTCGTCGTGAGACAGCGGCAGCACGAAATTCTCGGAGAAGGCGTACATAAGCGAGAAGGTGATCAAATGATGGTAGCGGCCGCGATCCCGCGGATCGAGGGCCATATAACGGAGCATGTCATTCATCCAGCCCATATTCCATTTAAAATTAAAACCGAGCCCCCCCATGTACGTGGGAGCCGTTACCGCGGGATAGGCCGACGAGTCTTCCGCGATCATCAGCGCATCCGGATAATAGCGGAACACCGTCTCGTTAAGCCGCTTCAGGAACCGGATCGCGTCGGTATTCTCCGTGCCGCCATGTTCGTTGAACGTCAGCAGCTCGGGCGGCTTGTCGAAGTGCAGGTCGATCATACTGGCGACCGCGTCGACGCGAAGACCGTCAATATGGTAAACATCCATCCAGAAGATGGCGTTCGAGATGAGGAAACTTTGCACTTCCGTTCGACCGAAATCAAAGGCAAGCGTTCCCCAGAGCGGCTTCTCCGCCCGTTTGGGATCCGTCCCTTCGTAGATCGGCGTGCCATCGAACAGCCGCAACCCATGATCGTCTTTGCAGAAGTGGCCGGGCACCCAGTCTAGGATAACGCCGATCCCGCGCTCATGGCACCGGTTGACGAACAACATCAGCTGCTCTGGCGTCCCATAGCGGCTCGTAGCCGAGTAGTACCCCGTCACTTGATAGCCCCATGACTGGTCAAGCGGATGTTCGGTCAGCGGAAGCAGCTCGACGTGGGTATAACCCATGCCAACGACATAATCCAGCAATTCGTCGGCCATCTCCTCGTATGTCAGGAAATCTTCTTTGCCCTTCACGCGCCACGACCCCAGATGCACCTCGTAAATGAGCATCCGCTCGTGATAAGGACTCGCTTCCTGCTGCCGGCGCTTCCACTTCTCATCCGTCCAACGGAAACTTGTCATATCCGCGACGACGGAAGCGGTGAGCGGCCGTCTCTCGGATTGAAACGCGTAAGGATCCGCCTTCAGCAGCCGCCCTCCGGCAGGCGTCTGAATCTCATACTTGTAGAGCGCGCCAGAGCCGATTCCGGGAACGAAGAGACTCCACACTCCTGTCTCGCCAACCTTCTCCATGGCGTGCCCTGCTCCATTCCAGTCATTGAACGAGCCGACGACATGGACCGAACGCGCCTCGGGCGCCCACACCGCGAACCGCACGCCAGTCTCGTCGCCCAAACGGATGGGATGAGCCCCCATCGTGCGGTAACTGTGAAACAACTCGCCTTGATTGAATAAATACAAATCACGCGCGGACAAACCGATTGATGCGGCATGAACCATGATGCGAACCCCCAATGTGGAAGATCATTGTTATGATTATGTAAATTAAAATAACGTGGTTTGCGCGGTTTCTTCCATTATACACAGGAGCATCGAAGTTGGCACTCTATTTTCTGAAAATTTAGATTGTTAAATATCATGATTTTCAAGCCCCAAACTGCTCTCTCATATATACGTGCGGATCGCCCGATTTCATGCAATGGGAATCCGCTCCCGCAGCAAAAAATCCCCTTAATTCCGGGGGATTGTCGACAAGCTGCCATCGCCATGCGCCAACGGCAAACCGTAACATACATTACCCGCCCCCATCATGCGCGAAACAACTCTATGAAAATAATGAAGACGTCGATACCTGCCACAAACGTTCCACAACACGTAAAATTTCCAATCGTTTTCCCTATCAACGGCCATGCCGCGTGTAGTAATCCTTCTCGCCGATCGCCATTGCGACCAACGCCTCACCCGTCCCATCCGCCAGCCTCCGGTTCGGCGCAGAATCGGCGCTAAAACCAACGCTCTCGTATAAATTCCGTGCCCTCTCGTTACTGGCCTTCACATCCAACCACAGACGTTTTTTATTAAGCTCACGGAATACAAATCCCATCATCAGCTTCAGCGCTTCCTTGCCATACCCTTTGCCCTTCTCTTCCACGACTAGCCGAACCAGCTCCACCTCGTCCGATTCTAAGCGTACGCCTGCCGCTATCATGTACCCAATTGGTCTGGCCGCCTGGTTCTCGATAACAATATGCAGGTGTCCGTCGCTCTGAACCGCCGCCATATGCTCATCCGGCTCCCATTGATGTACGAAACGCTCATTATCCGGATGCCGTTCCATGCCGATAATTACGCTAATGTCTTCCAGATGCGTCCGCCGCAGCAGCATTCGTTTCGATCTTGTCAACGCGTCTCTCATCGCCATCCTCCATTTCCGTTAAAGCGTCGCAACGTTTCACGCTTCAATATTCGCCCATCATCCTTATATTTCCTGTCTGCCACGTTGTTAATGTATGCAAAAAAAGACCGGCTTAGGAGCCGGTCTCATGCTGTATGGTGGTCGTACCACAAATGAACTTCGATGTCTTGATCATAATTGCCGAAACCGCTGCCGAAGAGAGAGACGCCGCCGCTATGCCTTGCTGTATCCAAGCTTGCAATTCGCAGCCTCAACTCCGCGCCCGGGCGAATATCGAGCTCGCCGATCGTCAATCCTGACGTCCGCACGCCGTCGATGAACGTGCCGCCCCCATCTACCCGAACGGTCTTGAGCCGCCCATACTGCGTCTTCGTCCACCAGTGCGGCGTAAAATTGCCATGCGGACTCGCGAACTCCCCGGGGCATGTCCACGTCCCAAGTTGTTGACCGTTCATGATGAACGTAATATCCGACGGCGTCTCCGACGTCGAACAAGGCGCGTCCGAGCAAATTTCGACCGTAATTTCGAGCATGCGCGGGCGCTCGCCCCGAACGAGGTAATTCGGAATCCGGTACTCCACGTACCCCCTGGCGAACCAGACCAGACGGGCATCCATGCGTTCCGGATCGCCGAAATAACGGGGATCGTCGCACATGCCGATGCGCTTCGCAGCCGATACAAGGCCGCATGGCGGAGAAACTTGATAGTCGGCATATTGCCCGACCGGCACAACGGTCCGATGACAGCCAGGTACGTTCATTTCCTCCGGCCGCTTGAAATTCAGCGTCGCTTCGCTCAATTGAAGGATGCACAGCTTCTGCATCCCGCGTGATGCCGGGACCAGCTCGCTGCGGACGATTCCCGCCTCTTCCAGCATCTGAACATGCCGCGTCACGATCGGCGATTGAATACCGAGCGCCTCTGATAGGCTCTTAATATTGCGGGATTGCTCCCGCAGTAATTCGATGATCCGCACGCGCGTCTCGGACGAGAAACATTCCAGAAATTTCATATTAGCCGTACTTACTTCGATGTTCATGACGCCTGTCTACCATCCGTTCCACATAAGATAGTCCAATTATATAACTTATAAGTTAATCAAATCAATAGAATACTAGCTTGTCCCCCACGTCACTTGACTCGCATCGCGTCAATGACTAAAATGATGGACGTACCGTATCATTTCTTGTCTTTAATTAACTTTTTGAGCAACTAAATAGGAGGTTGTCCGGCATGAATCCATTCTCGTTCCGCAATCCGACGGCTATCTTTTTCGGAGAAGGCTCATTGAGCAAACTTAGCGAGCAAGTCGGTCAGTATGGCAAGTCGGTTCTGCTTGTATACGGCGGAGGCAGCATCAAAAAAAGCGGGTTGTACGACCGCGTGCTGGAGCAGTTGAACGCGGCAGGCGCAACGGTGGTCGAATTGGCCGGCATCGAGCCGAATCCTCGTTTGACCACCGTCAACAAAGGCATCGAGCTGTGCCGAACGCACGGCGTTGAATTTATTCTCGCCGTCGGCGGCGGCAGCGTCATCGACGCATCCAAGGCGATCGCAGCCGGCGCGAAATATGACGGAGACGTATGGGATTTCCTCGATCGCAAGGCAGTCGTGCAAGATGCCCTGCCGATTGGCACCGTGTTAACACTCGCAGCCACCGGCTCGGAGATGAACGGCAGCTCCGTCATTACGAACTGGGAAACTCAACAGAAACGCGGCTTCGGCAGTCCGCATGTGTACCCGCGCTTCTCGATTCTCGATCCGACCCTTACATACACGGTGCCGCGCGATCAGACCGTGAACGGCGTCGTGGACATCATGTCCCACGTGTTCGAGCAATATTTCAGCCTGACGACGGACACCCCGCTCCAAGAGCGACTGTGCGAGTCCATCCTCCAGACTGTGATCGAGAATGCGGAAGTCGCGCTGGAGCAACCGGAGAATTACGCGGCTCGCGCCAATATCATGTGGTGCGGCACGCTCGCGCTTAACGGCGGGCTGATCAGCTTGGGTATGACGAACGACTGGGCATCCCATGGTATCGAGCACGAGATTAGCGCTATTTATGACATTCCTCACGGCGCGGGCTTGTCCATCGTATTCCCGAACTGGATGAAATACGTTTACGACGCGCGCCCAGACCGTTTCGCCCAATACGCCGTTCGCGTCTGGGGCATCGATCCGGCAGGCAAATCCGAAGACGAACTGGCGCTCGCCGGAATCGAAGCGACGCGCGCGTTCTTCACCAAGATCGGCGCTCCGGCGACGCTTTCCCACTATAACATCGGAAGCGAGAACCTTGACCGCATGGCGGAGGAAGCGGTTCGTTTTGGCCCGATCGGCTCGTTCAAGCGATTGAATCAAGCAGACGTTAAAGCGATCTACGAACTCAGCCTTTAATCTTGACTATTCCCTACTGAGGAGGATGCAAGCAATGGTTAATTCGATCAAGGACAGCACTACGCTCCACAATGGCGTTCGCATGCCCTGGCTCGGCTTCGGCGTATGGCAAATCAGTGAAGGAACAAGCGTCGTAGACGCTGTCAAGAGCGCGATCGACGCCGGGTACCGCAGCATCGACACCGCCGCTGCATACCGCAACGAAGAAGGCGTCGGGCAAGCGATTCGCGAGTGCGGCGTCGCCCGCGAAGAGCTCTTCATCACGACGAAAGTCTGGAACGCCGACCAAGGCTACGATTCTACGCTAGCCGCATTCGAACAAAGCCGTAAGCTGCTTGGCTTGGAATACTTCGATCTGTACCTTATTCACTGGCCGGTGAAAGGCAAGTACAAAGAAACGTGGCGAGCGCTGGAGAAACTGTATGCCGACGGACTCGTACGCGCGATCGGCGTATGCAACTTCCAGACGCATCACTTGGAAGACTTGAAGGACGGCGCATCGATTGTGCCGATGGTCAACCAGGTCGAATATCACCCGCTGCTCACCCAGCTTGAACTACACGAGTATTGCCGCGCCAACAACATCCAGCTCGAAGCTTGGAGTCCGCTAATGCAGGGCAATCTGGATCTGCCGGTCTTGGCTGAGATCGGCGAGCGTTACGGCAAGACGCCGGCTCAAGTCGTGCTCCGCTGGGATTTGCAGAATGAAGTCGTCACGATTCCGAAATCAACGACGCCTTCGCGCATTAAGTCCAACGCCGATATTTTCGATTTTACGCTCGCCCAAGACGACATGGACCGCATTACGGCGCTTAATCAATCGAAGCGGTTTGGTCCAGATCCGGACAACTTTAACTTCTAAGACGCTCGTCTAGCATGAATAGGTCATGAAATAACAAAAGCTGCTCCCCGCCATTCGATTGAATGACGACGGAGCAGCTTTTTGGTCTTCGTTGTGCAAGGAGTGGGTGCTAATCGGCATCCGCTCGTTGGCGGAGCATCTCTTTGGACAGTGAGCTTCCCGTATACTTCTTCCGGTAAGACAGTGGAGTCACGCCTACGTGATCGGCGAAGGATCGCGAAAAATGCGGCGTCTGTTTGAAACCGGTCTCTTCCGCGATTCTGGCAATCGGCCAGTTGGTCTTCAGCAGCAGCAGTTTGGCCTGATCCAATCGATAGGCAACCAAATACTGCTGCGGCGTACAGGCGAACACTTCGTTCATGCATCTGGCGATATAATTCGGGTGCAGCCCCAGCACGTCGCCGAGTTTGCGGTTCGTCACGGCATCGCGGTAATTCAGCTTCAGATAGGCTGCCGCCTCTTCCGCCACCGTTATCGGGGCTTTGGCGGCGTCGTTGCGCCATCCTTCGTCGAACAACTGCAGCAGATGCAAAAACCACTGCTGCCGCTGCCAGAACGCGGCGTGACTCGTTCCCATCGCGGCCTCATGCAGTTTGCCGAACAACGAGACCGCCTCATCCGGATAGGCAAGCGTCATCGATTTGGGCAGCCGAATGGCATAGGAGTAGTAATCCCCCCGCAGCGTGCCCGCCTCTCCGTCCTCGACTTCTTCCCATTGGCCAGCGGTTTGAAAATGAACCCAGTCGAATACCGTTTCTTCCAAGCAAGGTCCGGTCGAATAATGCCAACGATCTGGACGAAGAATGAGCATTTGTCCCGGTTTAAGCGTCCAGACGCGGTCTTCTTCCCCCACGTGCAGCGTGCCGCTATGTACGAACAGCAGATCGAATACCCCTAGATTGCAGCGGTTCGGATGCTCCCAGCCGGGACCGACGCGGCTTCGGTTAGATTCGATAAAATAAGGTAGCGGCGGTGACAAAAACGTAAGCAGCGGTTCGGACGACAAGCGGTTGACCTCCAGTAATGATGTACACCTTTAACGTTTTGCGACAAGCGCCCGTTTATTTTAACAAACAACCGCCTGGCGCGAAACCCTAATTTTTGACCGGATACTAGGAAAGTAACGCTGGGAGGAACGCAACTGCTCCTTCCGCTATACCGACGCCTGCCGCTGGGCCTCTTCCTGGATGCAAATATTCCGTTTCAATAGAAATCGTGCCATATAACGTTTCAAGAATAGATGATCGGCCAGCTTGCCCAGCATTCCCAGAGGGGACTCATAATCGAACGTGTCTACCATCAAAGTTCCGTTATCGTCCGGTATGAATCGATGCTCGTGCCAAAATCGCTTAAATGCCCCGTTCTCCATCTCGTCCACGAAGCGGTAGGGGCGCTCGAATTCGGTAATTACTGCGGTCAGCCGCTGCGTGATGCCGAAATGGACCGCTTCCCACGTGACCGATTCACCGAGCTCGATCAAGCCGGTCGTCCTGCCTGCTACCGCCCGTTCGCGAGTCTGCGAAGCGGAGACCATATGCAAGTCGATACTCCTCGCAGCGTCGAAGCACATCTCAAGCGGTGCGTGGATATGCAGCTGCATGCGAATGACAGGCACGGTTACTCCTCCTTCGACAAATGTATTCTCAGATCAAACAAAATCAATCACAGTTAGCTCGGGCCGGCAGAAGAGCCGGATCGGCAACCCCGTCGTGCCGATGCCTCTCGTTGTATACAGCGGCATCTTGCGATCGCCGAGCCGATACAAGCCGGACACATACTTCTTTCCGGCTGGCGGCGTCGCGAGCGCGCTTATGAACGGCAGCCGGATTTGTCCACCATGGCTATGCCCGGATAGCTGCAGCTTCACTTGTGGGTAAGATATGGCGCAGACGTCCGCGATATCCGGCTCGTGAATAAGCATGATGACTGTATCGTCTTCCCTCGTGTTGCTCAGCGTCAACGGCAAATCAGGACTGCCATTCAAGTAGTCGTCCGTCCCTGCTACGAAGAACCGCCGGCCTTCACGCTCGATGACTACGCTCTCGTTAATAAGCAGCTTGAAGCCGCTCTTCGCCCAGAAATCCACAACCTGATTTACTTCATTTCGCGAATCGTGATTTCCGAGGATGGCAAACTTGCCATACGGCGCGTCCAGCGATTGAAAGATGGGCAAGCAGCTCATCAGATCTTCCGGCACGCTATCGACCAAATCTCCGGTGAAGCATATCAAATCGGGCTTTAGTCTGTTAATCCGCTGTGCCAATTGATCGAATTGCTCCCGACCCCAATAGAAACCATAGTGCGTATCGCTAAAATGGACGAGTCGTAGCCCTTGCAGCAGACTTGCGTCACCCGTCCCTTCGAGACGAAGAGGCACACTCGTGACTTCCAGCCAATTGCGCTCGAGGCCAAAGCTATATAAAGGCGTACCGACCGCGCTGAATAGTCCGATCCCTGCGATCCATTTCATGAATTGCCTGCGCGTCAACTTTCGGCGTCCAGCCATGTCTCTCTCTCTCCGTTTCCCCATCCGGCTTAGCCGTTCTCCCTATGGTTATGTTTCTCTTCTAGACGATGCAGCCCTCATTTTGGTTTCCGCCTGCACAAAAGCCCGATGGAATTGCGCGGCCGACGAGCAGCAGCGCAATCTCGTCGGGCTGACGACAATTGCTATCGTTCCGGTATCTTCGCATCTCAGATCCATCCGGGCGAACGGGCGCTACAGCATTTTCTCCATGCATATGCTTAACGGATCGTCGGCATACGGACCAAAGTTATCGATGCGCGCATATCCATGCTTCGCGTAGAAGGCGATCGCCTCTGGCTGTCTAACGCCCGTCTGCAGACGAATCGCTCGGCATTCTCTGTCGATGGCAACTGTCTCGAGACAACCAAGCAACGCACTGGCTACGCCCTGCCTGCGATAAGGCGCGTCGACGAAGAACCGCTTCAGCTCCGCGACCCCCGCGCTCAGCGGTCGGAGAGCCCCACAGCCCGCCAGTCGATCTTCCACATAGATGACCGCAAACGCGATGCGGTCGATCAGCGGATCGGAGAAATCGAGTCCATGAATCGCGGAAGCTTCATACCGGGACAAAAGGTCTGCATCCAATTTGCCAATCAATACGTTCAAATCCGGATGCCGTGCATCTACCATTCGACAGCGAAGGTTCATGGGCGATCCAACCTTTTCTCGTAGACGACGATGGCTTTGCCATCCGGCAGCTGGGCGGGACCGACTTCTATGCACCCTTGCTTACTCCAAAACTGGTGAGCTGGCTCGTTCTCCACAATTGCGCCCAATCGATAGGCGTGTACGCCGCGTTCTATCATCAGCTCCTCGTAGTGGGCAAGCAGCGTCTTCCCCAACCCACGTCCCTGAGCGTCTTTCCGCACGAGCAGCAGGCCCAGCCAGGGATATCCGTCTCGCGGGTTGCGCATCAGAAAATCAAGAATGCCGACGAATGCCCCGATCGCATCTCGGACCAGATAACGCTCCGCTCCGATCTCGGCCGCCTGCTGGATCTCTTCCTCGATTTCGAGGTCGGAAAGCTGATCTTTGTCTTTCGAGACCCGATTGAAATACGGGTCGGAATTCATGATGCCGCGTTCTTCGGCGAGCAGCTCCAATCCGGAGCGAACGAGTGTGAACATGGGGATTCTCCTTCTCTACAACACGAATGTCCGTTTGACCCGCTTGGACCGGACGATGTATAACGTGCCGGCCACTGCGAGCAAACCGTTCTGGATGACTTTGAACAGCAGCTGCGCTGCGGTTGTGCCGTGCAGTTCCCCGGCATCATATGCGATGCCTAACGCAACCAGCGACACAGCGAATATCGCGATTAGCAAAACGACTGCCCCAGCGCGAAATCGCCTCTTCCGCTTATACAGCTGCACGAGCAGAATGGCGATCGACACGATGAGCAGTGAATTCGCTGCCAGATCGAACTGAATCATGAAGCGCCACGCCGCATAGGCATCACCCGAATACATTCGAGACGCGTACGTTCCTCCAGGCATGAGCCTCATCACCGTTCCGCCTACGTAGAGGAGCGTTCCGATCAGCATCCACCACAGCAAAATTTGCAGCGGAATCAGCCAACCGGTCAAGCGGGCATGCGACCCTAATCCAGATCCAGCCATGGCTATCGCCTCCTTCGCCTTTATGACTTGGAGTTCACGAACAGCTTCCATTCCTTCCATGCTTCGATATACGCGCTTAAGTCCCGCGGATGATGGACCGTACACGTGACGATCCGGTTGTACAGCGCGATGAGCACATCCTCGTACACAGCATTCAAATTCCGCGTGAATGGCCAGTCTTTCTGTCTGACAATGCTGGCGATCACGTCTGGCTCCAGGTCGTCCGGCGAGGAGCAGAAGGCGAAGGCAAGCTCATAGATCGGCTGGCCGACTAACGGGATCGGGTCGATGACACCGACGAGCTCGCCGCCGTCAAAGATGAAGTTGTGGACGCCGGAATCGCCGTGCAGCAAGCAGAACGGATCGCTTACCCGCTCCTTCTTCTCCGCCATCGTCGCAATCATCCGATGTTCGGCTGCCGTGAACAACGTCCCCGAACGCTTGCGCGTATCTTCGATCTCCGCGATCAAGTAATCCTGCCAGGTCGCGAATCTGCCCTGCGGCCATGGCTCCGGTCGATATTTCGCGATCACGCCGAGCGCGAGCGCGGCCAGCATCTCCTGTTTGCTCCCTTGGACGTATGCGGAGCTGCCAGAGATATAGTTATAGACCAAATATCGGCCATGCGGATCCGTAAAATAGAGGTCCGGCAGCAGCGGGATATCCGGATAATGCCGTAAGTAGGCTGCTTCGGCCATGATGGTCTTCGGTTCATTGAATTTCAGCACGAGCGGTTCGTGATCGCCGCATTGCAGCGCGTATACGGAGCTGTTGGTCCCCCCACTGAACTTGGTGATGACCAGCTCGCCCGGAGGGAGAACGCCTGCCGCGAACAGTTCAGCTGCGACTACCGTCAAATTCATCGGTTAGCCACCTTCCTCGTCGTGCGGATTTTGCCCATCTGCGTCGATAAGAATAGGATGAACAGCAGCAGCACAACGCCCGTTCCGATGACCGAACCGTTCACCGATACCCCCATCTCGCTGAGCGTCAAGTAAATCGTAAGTCCCGATACGGTCAGCACGTTCTCGGAGAAATTCTGCACCGCGATCGTTTTGCCCGCGCCGATCAAGCTCTTGCCTTCTTCCTGCAGCATCGTATTAAGCGGTATCACGAAGATGCCGCCGAATAGTCCGATCAAGAAGAGCAGCAGGATCGTCAGCCACAGCGTGTGTGTGAATGCCGCCGACATGACCATGGCCACCATCAGGAGACCGAAATAGAACGCCCGATGCAGCATACCCGCTGGCACCCAACGCGGCGTAACAAAGGCGCTCACGACGACGCCGATTGCCGTGGTGCCAATCATCATCGATTGTTGGTCGGTATCGGTAATCCCCAAATTCACCGGCAGCCAAGCGATCAGCGCGATGCGCAGCACCGCTGCGGTCAGCCAGAACGATCCTGTGCCAATGAGCGAGAACCGGCTGCGCGGATTGCGGAACAATGTGCCGGCATCCCGCAGGAACTGCATGGCTTCCGTGCCGTAGCGGATTGAGGGATCGCCACCGCGCGCGGGGATCAGCAGCGTCATAGCCAGCGAGATCAAGAAGAGGGCCAAACAGACTAGAATCGCCGGCAGATCCGAATTTTGCGCCAGAAAACCGCCCGCTACGGTGCCAAGCAGAATGGCGAGTATCGTCGATCCTTCGACTTTCGCGTTCGCACGCAGCAGCTCGTCCTCCGAATTGGTCAACTCGGTCAATATTCCGTATTTCGCCGGCGAATACACGACCGCGCCGATCCCGACGAACAGATAGCACAGTGCAGGCGGCAAGCCGAACAATAGCAGCGCGATACCGGCCGCTTTCAGCAAATTGCCGATCAGCAGCACGTGCGACTTCGCTTTCTTGTCGGCGAACGCGCCGACGATCGGCGCCAGCAGCACATACGCGCATAGGAAAGCAATCTGAATATAGGCGACCGTCGTATCCGGGTTCTCCACCCCCTGACGCTTCACCATGCCTACAATAAGGAAAAAATTCAGATTATCGGCGAACGCGCTCAAAAACTGAGTTAGCACGACCGCATTCAGCGGCGATAACCATGTACGTTGTCTTGAAGCCATACCCCTGCTCGTCCTTTCGCGACTTGATTGTTCCCATCCTCTTATCATATACCGAAACTGACGCCAACTGGAAGCCCCTTTCCTCGTGTGTACCGCAACAAAAAAAGCAGCCGCTCCGTTGAACACGGATGGCTGCTGGCCGACTTGCCACACAATATTGCATTTGATCTTGCTATCGTCGCCGTTTGACTCTGCCGAATCCGGATTTGGTCTTGGGCGCCTTCGATTTCCTTGGCGTAAACCATTCGCTGGATTTCTGGCTGCCTGAGCCATTCCTGGTAATGCTGCCGGACTTAGACGGTTCCTTCTCGAATACGTTTCCGCTGCTGCCAGGCTTAGAGGAACCGTCAGCATCCTTGGTTCGTCTGAAGATGGAACCCTTCTTCTCCACCGTAAGCGGCGGGACGGCTTTCTTCTCCTGAACCGTAGGTGCGCGATAACTTCCCGTGCTGGGTTTGTAGATGTCCCGCTGCGTGTACCCCCGGTAACTCCCGCCCTTATACCGGCCATAATCGAACAAATCGTCGAGCAGGCTTGCGAGCAGATACCCCTGCAAGAAGCTCATGCTGTAATTGTTGCGCACATATGCCTTGGTGCTGACCTCGATAAGCACATCCGACGGCTGCGCCGCATCCTGCTGGATTTGCACGATTCGGTCGGCGTAGACAAGGAACATCCGGTCCGAGGCCGCTGGCGATTGCTGCTGCGGCGTCTGCTTGGCGGCTAGTTCCTGGGCCACCTCCTGCACGGTCGTATCAGCCGCGCGATACACATAAGAAGTAGAGGCGCCGCTGCCGTTTACAGATTCAAGCGGGTACGACTCCTGGATGGTTTCGTTAATCCCCCCGCACGCCGCGAGCAGAGGCACGATCAGACTTAGTGCAAGTACGATTTTTAGTAAAAACGACCACTTCTGCCGCACGTTCTGCCGCCTCCTAACTGCCTCTTAGCACGCGCACGTCTGCGGGAATCACATCCTCGCCTTCGTACAGCATGAACCGGCCGTCTTGCCATTCCACGCGAAGCAGCTTCATATTGTCGGATTGAAACTGCCATACATACTGTTCGCCGCCTTGCACGAATGGCGTCCGGCCAACGGCTGTGATAAATCCCGAGAACTGCTCCTCCAGATGATACTCGGTGCCGTCCAGTTCAAGCGTCGTCGGCACTTCCTCCACCGAATCGAGCCTGCCGTCGATCGGCGTGTATAAGGCGTATTCGGTACGTTCCCGCTCCTCGATCGTCAAGTAACGAATGGCAGAACCATCCTGCAGGGTCAATACGACTTGATTCCGCTGACGATTCTGCGTGCGGCCGGTTACTTGGTAGGTCACGAGCGAAACTTCGCATACGTCGCCGGGACCGATCGTTAATATGCTTCGTTCCGCCTTCGGCGGCTCCGGCTTGGCCATGATGTTCTTCAACCTTTTAAATATACTCATTCAAACTCTCCTCCCGCTCCCGTTACAACAACGCGCCGATGATCAACGCACCCGCAATGTGTAGAGACCCCGCCAGCAGCGCATGCGCCACTTTGCCGTCCTGTGTCCCCTGGTCGAGATCCATGCGTGCCAGTGCCCGCAGGCCGATCCGCAAAAGACTCTCGAGCGCCAGGAGAATGACGAAAGAGACGACGGAGACAAGCAGCGCCTCGCCAAGCGCGTTCGAAGTCACGATCGACTGGGACAAAATATACGCTTGCGACAGCAGTTTCATGACGAAGCGTGTCGCCACTGCCGTGTTTCCGCGCCGAATCTCTTCCAAATCTTTATAGCGTGTAAACCATGAATCCACCATCATTAGCAGGACGAGCAGCACGCCCCCCGCGACAGTCCATACCAGCATACCCGAAATTTCCTGGAGCGTCACAACGAATTCTCCTCTCATTCTTTCATCTGCCAACTATGTATATCGATAAGAAAAAAACGACGGGCCATTGCCCACGGGATATCTCCGCAGGCACATGGGCCCGAACGTTCGATTCTACAGACCGCTGAACAGGCGGTACTGAATATTACTGGTTGTTCTCATATTTCTTCATGAGCGCGGCAAGCTCGTCTTCTACCGCTTTGTTCTTGCCAAGCGCCGCGAACTCGTCGTCCAACGACTTGCCATTGCCTGCCATTTCGTTGCTGGCTTCGGCGCGCGCTTCCATTTGAAGCATCTTCTCTTCCATTCGTTTCATGCCGGCCGCGGCGGTATCGCTGTTAAAGCCCGCCATGGATTTGTTAATCTCGTTCTGCGCTTTGGCCGCATTATAACGGGCCACTAGCGTCTCGCGTTTATTTTTCAATTCGGTCAGCTGTTTACGCATTTCGTCAAGCTTCGCTCTCAAATTATCGGCTGAAGCTTTGTTCTGTTCATAGCTGGTTTTATACTCGGCTGCCTTCTGCTCGGCCGCTTTCTTCTCTTCCAGCGCACGCCGGGCCAAATCGATATTTTGCATTTGCACGGCGGTATGCGCCTGCTCCTCGCGCTTCTTCACGAGCGCGTCTTGTTCTTCGAATAGCGCCTTGAATTTCTTCTCGATCGCGATTTGTGCTGCAACCGCCTTCTCTGCGTCTTCCAGATCTTGCTGCATATCGCGAATATATTGGTCCGTCAGTTTAACCGGATCTTCGGCCTTCTCGATCATAGCGTACACATTGGACAGCGTTAAATCGCGCAAACGTTTAAAAATAGACATTGCTCGTTCCTCCCGGAAATGTTCTGAAAATCAGTGACGTTGTTTATATTCTACGTAAATCGTCGCCATCCGTTTCACCCGCTGTTTCAAATCTACCCTAACACAAAGAACACTGCAAGTGCCCCACATAAAAGAAAAACAAAAGCGAGGCAGCGATGGTATTGTTAGCGATGTGTGTACCTGTAGCCTCTCCCCAATGCGTCGTGCTACAATAAGCGGGTATCCAGTACATCCAATTATCCGAGGAGGAAGCAACTCATGGCTAACAGCCCATCCAAGAAAAAACGTCTCCAGCTCATCCGCAGCGGCAAAATGGACCCCGCCCTGCTGCGCGTAGATTGGAACGGCCTATCCCCCGTCACCCGTCAAACCCCGACGAAGCAAGAGAAGCTGCGCAAGCAATCGAATAAGTACAGAAAAAAATGGAATCCCTGCGATGGACGCGAGGATTCCATTTTTGTTGTATCGACGCGCTTACGCTTACGGCAAGTATCGCTCGCGGATAATGTTCAAATGATGCAGTTCATGTCCAGCTATCACGTAGGCGATCGCCCGCGCGCTGATTTCGGTTTCGTTCGCTTGTCCGATGCGCAGCCAATCCGCTTCCCTTAGGCCGCGAAGCAGCGTGTAAGTCGCGCTGCGGACGCTTCTGTAGTCTTCAGCAACTTGCGCAAGACTCCAGCCGTCGAACGGCGCCGACTGCATGAACAAATCCTGGTCATAGCCTGCAAGCGGCGTTTGATCGCCGCGCGCAATGCGCAGCAACCGGTAACTCATAATTCGTTCATTGTCGGTAATGTGACCGATAACCTCTTTCAAGCTCCACTTGCCCGGCGCGTAACGATACTCCCCTTGACTTTCGGAAAGCTGCTCCAGAAATGCGGACATTATCGTCTCACTCGTCTCCAAGATGCCGAGCAGATCCCCCTCCGGCACCAACTCGATATATTGGCCTGGATGTTGACTGTATTCGTTGCTCTGCGGACGTGTAAGCATACTGGTTCCCTCCCCCGAATTTGAAACGATTGTAACATAGCCTTGGCTTACCGCCAAGTTATTCCAACCGGAATCCTTGCCGGTTCAAGTGTTGCTTCATATGCGGGCGAAGCTTGTCTGCTTGCATGCGCGACGCCGTCTCGGCAGACCAATTCGATACACGGCCTCCCCCGCTTCGGTTGGCATAGTAGGCCTGCAGCGTATCGTCATATGTCTTGATTGCATCCAGAAGAGTCTCGTCTTCCGCATATGTCTCCTCATGGTAGACGGCGTGCAGCGGCAGACGAGGGCGCAATTCAGGCGCTTGATCCGGCTTGCCAACGCACATGCCGAAAACGGGATAGACGTTCCCCGGTAGGCGAAGCAGCTCGGCGACCTCATCAGGATTGTTCCGGATACCACCAATATAGACGATGCCGTAGCCGAGCGCCTCCGCCGCGATAGCGGCATTCTGGGCGGCTAGCGCGGCATCCACCGTACCAAGCAGCAGCGTTTCGGTATTTTGATGGAGCTGGCCGTCGTGCATGTGCATAACGAGCTCTAGACGGTGCAGATCGGCGCACCATACCAGCATGAGCGGACATTCCGCGACGTACCGCTGGTTTCCCGACATGACCGAAAGCGCTTGTTTGCGCGCGGGATCCTTGACGCCGATTACGGTATAGGCTTGGATATTGGAAGATGTTGAGGCCGACTGTGCGGCTTCGATAATCGCTCGGATATGCCCTTCCTGTATTGGGTCTTCCTTGAACTTCCGAATGGAACGGTGTCCTTTCAGGGCGTCGATCATCAATTGCGAGTTCATTGTATTGGCCTCCTTAGACGTCGATGCAAAAAGGCATTCGCCCGGATCCCGGATGAATGCCCCCCTTTTGACGTACATGAAATGATTAGTTTTATCGTAATGCATCGATTAACGAGAAGTCAAGCTTCCTGGTGATCGGTATGCGATTGCACGTAGTTGACCAGCTCCTCCGGCGGCATTGGCCTGCCGTAGAAGAAGCCCTGGATGCTGTCGCATCCCCTTTGCCTCAGGAATTCGACCTGATCGGCCCGCTCGGCCCCTTCTGCGGTCACTTGAAGCCCCAGGTTGCGGGCAAGCGAAATGATCGTCGTCGTGATTGCGGCATCTTCGGTGTTTTCCGGCAAATCTTGAATAAATGACCGATCGATCTTCAGCGTATTGACTTTAAACCGCTTCAGGTAGCTCAGCGACGAATAGCCTGTCCCGAAGTCGTCAATAGACACATAGACGCCCAGCTCCTGCAGTTCGCTAAGGACATTCATCATCCGGAACTGATCGGACATTAACGCGCTCTCCGTAATTTCAAGCTCCAGCAATTGAGGATCCAGTCCCGTCTCCTGAAGCGTCCGCCGCACCATCGCCACGAAGCCCGGGTCCCAGAATTGCTGGGCGGCCACGTTAACCGCGACCCGCAGCCTGCAGATGCCCTCGTCCAGCCACGCTTTCGACTGCCGGCATGCTTCCCAGAGCACCCATTCGCCTAGCGTCGCGATAAAGCCCGTCTCCTCCGCGAGCGGAATGAATTCTCCTGGCGATATATACCCATGCTGTGGATGCTTCCATCGGATGAGCGCTTCTACGCCTTTCACCGTATTCGTCTCCAGCTCGACTCGTGGTTGGTAGAACAAAATGAACTCCTGCCGTGAAAGCGCCTTGTCCAGCTCGCTCATGAGGATGAATCGCTGGTATGCCTTGGCATCGAGCTTCGCGTCGAAGCCGAAATATTGGTTCCGACCGGCGGCCTTTGCCTGATACATGGCATTGTCGGCGTGCTTGAGCAGGACGTTCGCATCCGTCCCGTGATCGGGGAATATGCTGATCCCGATGCTGCCTGTCAATCGGAATTCGTGACCTAGTACATCGAAAGGCTCATTGATGACATTCATCACCGTTCGCGCCATCCGGTAATAATGCTTGTCGTCGTCCGAGCCCGGGACAAGCAGCGCAAACTCGTCGCCGCCAAGGCGGGAGAGCACAAGCTCTGTACCGACCCGCTTTAATCGCTTACCGATTTGGATCAGTATTTCGTCCCCCGCATCGTGACCCAACGAATCATTGATGAACTTAAATTGATCGAGATCGATGTAAAGCAACCCAAAGCGACCGCCTTCCCGGTTGTACATATCGATATTCCGGTTCAACTCGTTCATCAGCTGTCTGCGGTTGCCGAGGCCCGTGAGCGGATCGAAGAAAGCCAGCGTTTGAATTTCTTCTTTCGACTGCGTCTGCTCGATCGCAAGCGCGATTAACTGCTTGAAGCCTTCCAGCAGCTCCGTCTCGAACGGCTTCGGCTTGCCCGGTTGATCGAACAGAACCGTGAAGAAGCCCAGCATTTTGTCGTCCTTCCCCGATAAGACCGGATTGATCCAGTAGGCTCGAATATTCGTATTGGCGTATGCCGCTTGCAGCAGTCTTACTTCCGGCCTCGGATCGCGCTCCAAATCTTCAATCCAGACCGATCTGCGTTCCTGCCTCGCGATCGCATAAAGCCCCTCCGACCATTCCGGATTTCGGCCGGCAAGCGACTTGGTCCCGTAGCTATGAATATGCACCATTCTATCTGTTCCGTTCTCGTCGCGGTCCAACAGTGCAATCGAGACCGCACTTGCCGACATGTCCTCATAGGCACGCTGCGCAAGCGTCTCGAGCACCTCGTTTAACGGCTTGCCCCACACAAGTTCTTTCAACACTTCGTATTGCGTCTTGCGCATCGCTTCGGCTCGCTTGCGGTCAGTCACGTCTACCGAGATGCCATAGAGCGAGATAATGTCGCCGTCCTCCCCGAAGACCGGCGTCGAACTACTTTGTATCCAACGGACCTGGCCCGTGCGTTGATGAAAAATGCGGAATTCGTATGTTGCACCTTGCTTGAAATTGGCGGCATTGGCGAAGGCATTGTGAATAATCGGAATATCCGGCGGATAGACAAGGTCGAAAAACAAATCTTGCCCTTCCACCTGTTCGTTCACCGTGATACCGAACAGCTTTTCGACGCCAGGGCTTAAATAGAGCCACTGCTTCGACTTATATTCGCGCGACCAAATGACGATATCCAGATGGTTCAACACCTGCTCGAGGCGAAAACGTGTCTGATCCAGCTCAAGTTCCGATAACTTCAGCGCCGTCACATTACGGACGATGCCGATGCACTGCTCGATTTCGCCCACGGCATTGTTGACGAACTCCCCTTGGAAATGGACGTATTTCAGTTCGCCTGCCAAAGTGATGATCCTAATGTCGATCTCGAATAATTCCCCGCTCGACTTCACCTTCGCGATGTATGTCAACAGACGCTTCAGGTCGTCTGCGTGCACCAGCCGGCAGAACGATTCGAAGGTGACCTGCTCCTCGAGCGGCATATCGAATATTCGGTGCACTTCCTTGGAGCAATACGCAATTCCCGTCCGCAGATCCAGCTCCCAGTTGCCGGTCTCCGCAATTTGCTGCGCGCGTTCCAGATCCCGTTCTTTCTTCAGCAGCTCGTCGTTGAATGTCTTCTCTTCCGAGAATTCGCGCGATACGATTAGAATGCGTTCCAGTTCGCCTTGCGCGTTACAGATCGGCGAAGCATGCACATGGAAGTAGCGCGGTGTACCGCTGCTGTCTTTAATTTCATGCTGGAACACGACAAGCTCTTTATTTTGAGTCAGTTTCAAGAAGAACGGTCTCAGCCGTTCCCGATGTTCTTCCGGGGCCGTATCCAGCACATGCATGCCTTTCAACAGCTGCGGATCGCGCCCCAGCAGCGTCTGATACGAGCGAGAAGCGAAGTCGATAACGCCTCTTGCGTCAGCCACCGCAAGCAAATCATGCAGATTGTCCGAGATCGACCGATACAACCGAACGGCTCTCTCTTGCTGTAGTTCGGCTTTCTTTCGGTCCGTAATGTCCTGATAACAGATGATCGCGCCGATAATGCGCTTGTCAATGCCATATATCGGGTTGGCACTGCAGCTCAAGTACAATTCGTTATGCTTCGCATCCTTAAATAATAAATGCTCGCTATCCATGATTTCGCCTCGCAGCGCCCGATAACTGGGATAGTCTTGCAGCGGCAGCGGATGGCCATCTACGTGGTAGAGACCGAAATAATCCAGCCATTGATTACGCGATACGCGTCTTACTTCAGGGAAAACGCGTTGCATCTGTTTGTTGCTGTATACAACTTTCCCTTTCGCATTAACCGCGAGCACGCTCTCCTGCATATGCTCGAGCAGCGCCCTGTGGATGGCGCTATCCCGTGTTACCCGATTGACGCGCCAAATGATATAGACAGCCAGTCCGATCGCGCTCATCGTCGCTATGGTCAATAAAACAGGCGTTTGGTTCATCCCCGGCCACAGCGAAATCTTCCATCGAAGCGTGACGTCCAGTATGATTAACGCGATGACCGTCAGCAAGACGAATGCTAGAATGTCGGAGAAAAGATTCGTAGTATTGAGTCGTTTCATGTTGTCTCCTCCGTGAGAAAGCAGCCAAGCTTCGGCCATCCGAATCCTTCGGCGCCTAGGCTCCCTAAGCTTCCATGCTTAAGGTTTTTCTTCTTCATACGCGATAACTCGTGTAATAAAAAGATCGGTTATAATCATGCAAATGATTAGCTTTCGTCCCTTGGATTCTATCGTTAAATGTTACCGTTCTCGCAATCGCAAAGATTATCGACAAAATATTGTTATTTGAGAGTAAAATCGCTATAATAGGCAAACATACATTCGCATTACAGTGGAGGTTTCATGAAAGGAAGAACTCATCTTACGATCGGAATCGGTATTGGCGCAGTCTGCAGCGCACTTTACGCCGATTCGCTGCAGACCGCAGCCATTTACACTGCCGTTGCCGCCTTCTCTTCGCTAAGTGCGGATTTAGACGGTACCAGCATGCTCAGCAGCAAGATCGGCAAGCTATCCCGGCTGCTACGGGGATTGTTCGTCTGGGGCGGCGCGGCCGGTCTCATCGCCTGCGCCGCTTTGTACTTCGGCGCCGAATGGTCCAATACCACAGCTTGGATCGCCTCCGGGTTAACCTTGATTTTGGGTCTCTTGACGCAATCCGGATTTTTGCGCGATTTGCTGGTCAGTCTCATCGGCGCTGGCCTGCTCTTCTATGGTTGGCCAAGCGGGACTACCTGGCTCATCGGCCTCGGTGTATTCATCGGAATTGCGCCCTGGCTGAACCATCGCGGCATGACGCATACCCTCTGGGCTGTCGCCGCCTGGGGATGGATCGGCTTGGAATTCGAGCAGTGTTATAAGATCGAGAATGCCGGGCTTGTTGCCGTCTACGGGTATCTCTCTCATCTCGTCGCGGATACGCTGACCCCAAGTGGGGTCAAATGGTTCTATCCGCTATTGAACAAGAGTCTGAAACTTCGCTTATTCAAATAATTCGTCCATGGAAAGGCCGCCACGACATTATCGTGGCGGCCTATGAGTTAGACATTTGATATAAACAAATAACCGAGACAAATTGTCTCGGAATCATGTACATATGGAGCGGAAGACGGGAATCGAACCCGCGACCCTCGCCTTGGCAAGGCGATGCTCTACCGCTGAGCCACTTCCGCAGATGGTGCGGTCAAGAGGACTTGAACCTCCACGTCATTGCTGACACTAGAACCTGAATCTAGCGCGTCTGCCAATTCCGCCATGACCGCCTATGCATACTGGTGCCGCCGAGAGGACTTGAACCCCCAACCTACTGATTACAAGTCAGTTGCTCTACCAATTGAGCTACAGCGGCAAACAGGGTTACACCCTGAAAACTGGATACGAAACTCAACACTTTAGCTGTGTTTGTTCAAGCTCTTGCGAACCTAAACATTTAGGATAAGCCCTCGACCGATTAGTATTCGTCAGCTGCA
>NZ_JBHMDO010000049.1:0-6095 GCF_042431225.1 Paenibacillus aurantiacus
CCTGCAGCTGCTCGCGGTAATTCGTTGCGGCATATTGCGACCCACGATCGGAGTGATGCATGAGACCTTTCCCGGGCTGCTTCTTTTCGTAAGCGTCTTCTAGTGCCCCTAGAACCAGTTCCGTCGTCATCCGTTCGCCCAGTCTCCACCCTACAATTTCTCGCGTACAGAGGTCCAGGAGACTCGCCAAATACAGCCGGCCCTCGCGGCAGTGAATATAGGTGATGTCCGCAGCCCATACTCGATTCGGCTCGGTCACATGGAACTGCTGGTTTAGAAGGTTTGGCGCAATCGCGCGGCGAACCCGAACGGGTAAAGACAGCCAGTATGATTTGAGCGACATGCGTTTTCGTTACTTCCGCTGCTTCTGGCCACAGATAGTTCCCACGCGCATAATGCTCGGCTTCGCCATCCGGTACGGGAGCATCGACAAAACTAACCGCTAACGTATAGCCGTTCACGTCGAAGACCAAGGTTCCGTCCCGTTCCCCTTTCGGTTGCTGTTCCTCGCCTTCGGCCGGCGTACTGGTTATATTCCAATCCTGAAGAAGATTGGCCTTAATTTGATTCAGATCGCAAGCGGAAGAATCCAATAGCACGAACCCGTTGAAAATGCCGTTTGAGGTAGAGTCATCTGCCCCATCGGATAGCTCAAGCTGTGACTGCGCCGCTTCGTAGGCCGCAGCCTGATTCATCCAATATTGGCGGATCCCGGATCTATACTTTATAGAGTATACGTTCAAGGATGATATCTAACTTGTTAACTATCAAATTTTGGTATGTGATGGCATCCGGGATACCGACTTCAAAGCCCACAATTTGATTTCCTTGTGTGGATAATAAACCTTCAACTTTATAGTTTTTTATTAAAATGTCCATCATTACGGAAAACTGGTTTTCCGTACCGCTAATGATATACTCCAAATCGTGGGTCGAAACTACTGAATAGTAGGTTTTATCCGATTCGCACCTCTGCCTTTCTTTCGTTTTATCCTGTATATAGGAACTTTCTGATTATATTCGGCTTTATATCTCAAAAAACGAAGTGCTTTATTTTCGTCGCTCCTGTTCTCAAATATGAATTTTCGTATCGACTCACTATCCTTTGCTACTCCTGCTTTAACTGCTTCAATAGCCTTAGCCTTAATCGCATTGGTATACTCTCTTTGGAAGGACTCCTCAATCACTTGAATCCCAAGCGATTTTACGCTTGATTCATTTAGTGCACGAATGATTTAATAAGAATATCGAATCTCGTCTTAAGGAATTCGTCTAGATTGTGTGCCTCAACAGTAAACGATAAAGTTTTACCGTCTTCGTGTACAACTGGAACAAATTCAATATATGCAATATCATTTTCGAGATAAAAAGCGATTTTCTCTTCTGTTGAATAATGTGTAACTGCTACTTCAAATGCTAAAAACCTGTTTAAATCATAATCATTGCAAAGGACATCAGGTTTATAAATGTCAAACATCTTCTCAACATTCACATTATATACCTCGAAATACCTAACCAAATCCATGATGCTTACAGCATATTCGCTTCGATTGGTATCAAAAAGCAATAGCGACCGCCTGAATAGGTCAGGAAGAGTGTCCACTTGAAATTTAAACTGAACATTTTCGTCTCTTTTTTTGATTGCTGAAGCGATATAATGTTTCGCGTAATAGTGAAGTGCCGATTCAAGAGACATCGAGCACATACTCTCGGGATAATGTGAGAAATGGGGAATGCGGATTTCCCCAGCTTTAAAAAACAGCCCCTCACCGCATTCAGGACAACTGAACAATCGCCTATCTCCTTTACGGACATCCGGAATATGCACCATTTCTTCGTCACACAGAGCGTAAGGAATTGAAGACACATGCATCACCTTTCTGTCTCATTAATGGTATCCTCACACGCTTCCCATAGTGTCGAAGACATGCTTCTTCCACTCTTCACAAGCATGATGTCTTCCTTCAGTGTGCGCTGAATCGTGAAGACCTTACAAGCAGGATTAAATCGGTCACCAGAAACTGATCATCAATTTTACATTCATTACTGTGTAGAAGCCAAATCATCTGCTGCGACTTCCTTTTGGTTTAATCTCGGTTGCTGACATTGACTTACGCCAGTTTGAGAGCTTGTCATGCAAGACTAGCCCGTTAATAAGCTTGATATTGAGTCGCTCAGCAGCTTCTTTCGCTGCTTTTGTAAAGTTACTTGTCGTCACAATCCAAGCATCGTAGCAGCCATGAACTTGTTTACCCGCCTTCAGCCTTAAGATGATATCATTCCCAACATCACGCTTCCAACGCTTGCACTGAACAGCGATCTTGTAACCTTCCTTGCCCTTTAGGATGAGATCGACTTCATGATCTCCCGCGCCACCTACCCGCGTTACGGTGTAACCCTTCGAAATATAGTACAGTTCCATTAGCCGTTCAAAATCTGTACCAGATAACATATCTACGTCTGCGTGGATAAGCTCCTGATTACTAAGAACTTTGGTATTAGTCGTAGTAGCTGACGAAGCCCTACTCTTAGCGCTGGGTTTCTTCTTAGTCTGTTGAGCTGCTGAACGTCGTCTTTTAATCCATATTGAACCTAAGACTTCTCCCGCAACGACCGAGCCAAATAGAATGCCAATAAAAAATCCCCAATGTAATCCTGGCGTGTTAAAATATAGTGCTAATCCGATAAGGATACAGATCCCTCTTATGAAGTAAGCAATTTGCCTTCCTTCAGCATAATACGTCTTAGCCATATGTCCTCCTGTTGCAGTTAATGGGCCTTTCAGTTTTTAAGCTCCTCTCTGTTCCTTCGACTAAATTCGACCAATTCCCTGCTGATGGTAAAAGAAAAACGCCACTCGGGCGCTAGAAAGTAGGTCAAAGGCTCTATTTCAACTTCACTATTTTTGACAGGTGTCTCGTCTAGTAACACATAGTACGATATACGCTGTTTGTCTGGTATTTCTAATCACAATTTATGAAGCAAACAACCGTAAGTTGCCCTGTTAGCGGGCGAACCCACGGCAAGATCTTGCGGCGGCAGCATTCCGATTTCAGCGACTGCTTACGCAGCTGTCCCGGATACACCGAGCCTCGTTTAGCATCTTGCGAATTCTCCCATGGCCAAAGGACCAGCGCGCGGCATCCCACTGATGGCGGCGCATTCAGCCGTTCGGCCATCATGAATAGCGCAATAAATTTTGATGCAGTCGCCAACTTTAACGCCAGTTAATGACTTGAAAGTGACACCATTAGGGAGGGTTATCCAAATTGTGTTCTACGGGATGCACTTCATCATTTAGCCAGTTTTAAAATAGCAAGTTCGTTTTTTAAGCCGCGCATTGTTCAACTGAACGATTTTAATCAGCGAATTGGCTTCATTGAGTTGAATAGTATGATTTATAATTGAATGGAAAGCGTTGGGATGCATCAACATCAAAAGGTACCGAATCCGCTATTATGCGGATTTTTTATTTAGTCGGTTTGATATTGTCGGGAGTTGTAATCCCGACCTCCCCCTTTTGTTAAGAAAAAACAGAACTGACTCTATTGATTCCGTCTAAGCAGTTATTATTACAATGAATCCGATTAGATATGGGGCCGCTGAGGCCTCTTTCTTCATAAGCAGACTTTTGCAGAATCAATCAACGTTTAGTACCGCAATTGCGAGCCGCTTCCAAGACAGCTGAAACCCACCCCACTGCCCCTCAGGGGCCGTCAAGGCTCTGCCTAGACAATTACACTCGGACGTAGCCGTCCTTCGGCTATTCGGCCGAAGGGAGTGGATGAGTGTCAGAGATAATATCCTCCCGTCGAGGCTGAAATGAATGCTTCGCGGCCTAGACTGGTTTACCTCTGCCGTTGAAACAATTCCTTTGCCCATCGCTCCACACCAGAACCACCCTCAATGACGAACTCTTGACCTCTGCCCACCGTTTGCAATATACAATGATCATCGTGCAGTTCCCAGACTGGCTTTCCCGACTTGCTGTACAAGTCCTCGTGGTAACTCATCTTTGTCCCAGAGCTGGGATGAAAGTAACGTGGTAGCTGCCATACGGAACGCTTACGCTGTCCCATTCGAGTTAGAACCAAATACTGTTCGAAATTGAATGTTCCACATTCTGGGATGGAACTGTTAAACGACAAAGTTGGTGCCGCGATATATGCAGTATTCATATCCCTGTCTCTGCATTGGTAGTGGGGATGAGTTAACTTCCAACTTTCATATTGCCTCGCATGATCTATCCGCTCAATCTCACCTAATTGCATATAGCCCCAAATGATATGCCTGTTGGTTCCATTAACGTACTTGTATCCTAATTCTGTTCTGACAACATCTTTGAACCATCCAAAGAACAGAAACAAGTCTCAGACCTGAATCTTCTATTTGCAAGATGAGCTTGTGCTGCACTCGACTGCCCGAATATCCCTCTCCATTCAGTGTTCCGTTTGATTACTGAAGCATTAATATCTGGATCAAGATGCACGGACGTTTCGTTAGAATATTTCTTGATTCCAAGCTGGTTCATGAGATCAAGGTATGTATGGTTCCGATCGACGAATAAATCGGAATAGATTACTCCCGTATTCACCTCTTCATCTTCAGGAATCGGAAATGAAATCAACCTACCTGAATCAACGAGATGCGGACTGGGGTATCCACCAGCAGATGAGTCGAATCCCTTCCTGCTTAGAATGATCTTCATAATGCTCACTCCTAAAGGTCGATAACCTTATAGTAACCGTCGCCGATCCTCTCGTAGTCATTAAAGACTCTGGCGTGATTCTGATTTGCATTAATGCAGCATTTAGATACGACATGTGTCCTGATCGTCGATTCAGCATAGCTAGTGTTGTTGCTTTGCATGTACTCAACAGCTTCCTTAGGTGTGAACCGATTTTCTCCCTTGGCTTTAACTATCGATCTCGTTGCTCGCAACAGCTCATCCCTGCAGGTTCTCATCCAGAACCACTCCAGTCATGGTTTTCCACATCATACCATGAATTTATTTTCCAGAATAGTAAGCGATATTGTGATTGACTGTTGTGATTGAGTGTTGTATTGATGTGAAAATCGAATTCATTTCCGCATCGAACATCCATTGTTTTCATTTTTTGGACGGGCTACAATCTGTTCAAGAGGTGAGGACAATGTTGAAACAAGAGCTGCTACAAGAAGCAAATCAAGTGGGCATTCATTTAAGTAGTCATATGTTTGAACGATATGTTCAGCACAGCTTTATCATTAGTGACAAAAGTGGACGAGGGTATTACCGTGGGGTTCAGACCAATTACCATGAAAGAACGTTGGAGACATTAATGTATATTGATCGTCTTAAGTCTGAGAAGAGGATTAAAAATCAAAAAGACTACATATTCGCTCTGTTCTGGCGAGGCTACCCCGTTGATTGGTACAAGCTAAAAGCGAGACTCATGGAATTTCATTCTAATACCATGAAATCATTTAAAGTTATCGCTGTCCTATCCGAAAACCGTGAATATCAGGAGCTTTTAGACGAAATCGCTGAAGAAGAGGCTAGCAAATCACCAAAAGCAATCGGAAGGCCAAGCAGAGAAACTCTTCAGATCAAAGAGAATGAAGCGAAGGAGTTTGCCAAAGGATATATTTGGGTTAGTCAATTTATCTCGGGGATACTGAAGAATAACGCTATCTCCCCTCAGGTTTTTGATGATTTTAACCAACAAGCTAAGTTAAAGAATCAATACTTAAATGACTCGATACTTCTCTATGCTAATAACTGGCTTCAGTTGAAGACTTGGCGAGATGCGGTTAAACAGTCTAATGAACTAGATTACGAGGAAACCTACAAGGTAATACATTTAATGAAGGAATATTGGGGTGACTTAGAATCAACATATGGAAGCGTCTATGATATCCCTGTAATCGGCGAGTTGGGTCTGTAAAGCTTTTTGTGTAAACCCTCTTGAAGCAAAATACTAACGTAGATATTGACCGATCCGGTCGGGGAAGAAAACGGAGAGCTGGAGGAGCATTTGGCCCCAGTTCTGCACACGCCCAGTCCATTTGCGAGTGACATCCATCGTCGCTAAGTAGAGCATTTTCAGCAGCGC
>NZ_JBHMDO010000050.1:0-10063 GCF_042431225.1 Paenibacillus aurantiacus
CCCATACTCGATTCGGCTCGGTCACATGGAACTGCTGGTTTAGAAGGTTTGGCGCAATCGGATCTTCGTGGTTAGAATCCGTCGTTTGGACATTGAACTTACGCGATACACAGGAGCGTAAGCCTAATTCCTGCATGTAGTTGCTTACCGTACGCTCGGTCACCGTGAAGCCTTCTTTCCGGAGCATTGCGGTCAATTTAGGGCTCCCATAACGCTGCTTGGAATCCTGGAAATGGTGCGCAATCCGTTCCAACACGCTGGCCTTTCGGGCTTCCTGCTGACTAAGTTCTGCCTTCAACCACTTGTAAAACCCGCTCGAGGATACCTCCAACGCACTGCACATCTTCACCACGGCGAACTCAGAGCGGTGGGCTTCCATGAATGAAAACCTCAGTTCCGTGGAGGTTTGCTGAAAATGTGCACAGCCTTTTTTACGATCGCCAGCTGCTCCTCCACATCTGCGATCTGACGATCTTTGGCCTTGAGTTCGCGCTCTTTCTCTTTCAGAAGCTGCTCAAGTTCACGAACCCTTTGCGCGCTTGCCAAAGGCTCGTTCTCAAACGTCCTGTACTGGGCCAGCCACTTGTGCAGGGTTCCTCTAGGGATGTTAAGTTCCTCGGCAATGTCCGCCACCGACTTTGTCTGCTCTTGAATGTACTTTACTGTGCGTTGCTTGAATTCTTCGTTAAACCGTTGCCGTTGTTCACCCAATGTGAACACCTCCTCGATAAGCTTATTATCCGGCTTCTCTTAATTAGGTGTCCACTTTTTATTCTAGCTGCACTGAAGTCATTAACGAGTCCGGAACAACCACCGGTGCGGCTGATAGTGACGCAGAAGTCGTTAACAGATCATGAACAGCTCACTGAAGCGGCCGATACACTATTGGTTATTGTAACCATCGCCTAGGTTGCGATCCAACCTTGCGTGATATCTTCCTGGTGTTCATGACGGGCAATGGCCAATGGCAAATGGCCACCCCCTCTTGGGTTCATCCTGCCCTGTCAGGTCCAACGTGCCCTGTCAGGTTCATCGTGCCCTGTCAGGTCCAACGTGCCCTATCGGTTCATGCCAAAAACGCCGCCCATGTCGACTGTGTCGATCATGAGCGGCGTTCTTTGTAACGTTCAGCGGGGAAGTGCCAGAGCGAGACCGACGCATGAGGTGCTAAGCGAGCAGTTCCTCCCATTGGTCATAGGCGGCCTGCAGCTGCGACTTGCGGGCATCGATGTCGGCTTGGATCGTCTGAATGCGCACGTAATCGTTGAACACCTCTGGGTCGGCGAGCTGCTCTTCGAGGACCGTGATTTCTGCCTCTAGGCGCGCGATATCGGACTCGAGCTGTTCCTGCTTGCGCTGACGGCTGCGCTCCTCGCGCTTCGCCTGTTTGTCGGCTTCATATGACGTAGGAGGCGCGGTTTCCGGCGAAGCGGCGTATTTTTTCGGGCTTGCCGGCGTTTGCGACAGCGATTCTTGAAGCAGTTCATCCATTTCACGCTTTTTCTCAATCATTTCGTCATAATTTCCCAGGAAATGCTCTGTCCCCTGCGGCGTGAGTTCGACAATGCGCTCGGCCATCTTGTTCAGGAAGTAGCGGTCATGGGAAATGAACAGCAGAGTACCGTCGTAATCGAGCAAGGCGCCTTCCAATACTTCCTTGCTGAACAAATCCAAATGGTTGGTCGGCTCGTCAAGAATGAGGACGTTGGCCTTGGCCAGCATTAATTTCGACAGCGATACCCGAGCTTTCTCCCCGCCGCTGAGCGAACCGACGCGCTTTAGCACGTCTTCGCCGCTGAAGAGGAAGTTGCCGAGCACGGTGCGGATGCGCACTTCTTCAAGACCGGGATAGGCGCTCCAGAGCTCTTCCAGCACCGTATTCGACGGATTGAGCGCCGTGTGCTCTTGGTCGTAATAGCCGAGCTTGATGTTGGTGCCCCATTTGATCGTACCGCTTTGGTGCGGCTGCTGGCCGACGAGCGCCTTGAGCAGGGTCGATTTGCCGATGCCGTTCGGGCCGATCAGCGCGACGTGCTCGCCGCGTTTGAGTTGGAATGACACGTTGCTGAACAGCGGGCCTTTCTTCTCCGGGAATTGAATCGACAGGTTGCCGACATCGAGGACATCGTTGCCGGTCTGCCGTTCGATTTCGAACGAGAAATGCGCCTTCTTCAGATCGCCCATCGGCTTGTCGAGCCGATCCATTCGTTCGAGCGCCTTGCGTCTGCTCTGCGCGCGTTTGGTCGTCGATGCCCGAACGATGTTCTTCTGGATAAAATCCTCCAGCTTGGCGATCTCGTCCTGCTGCTTCTCGTACTGCTTCATCTGCGACTCGTACTCGGCTGCCTTCAGATCGATATAGCGGCTGTAGTTGCCGGTATAGCGCTTGGCGGTATGGCGTTCGATTTCGACAATCGCCTGCACGACGGCATCAAGGAAATACCGGTCATGGGAGACGACAAGGACCGCGCCGGAGTAGGCGCGAAGGTAATCCTCGAGCCAGGTGAGCGTCGGAATGTCGAGATAGTTGGTCGGCTCGTCAAGCATGAGCAAGTCGGGCGCTTGCAGCAGGATGCGGGCGAGGGCGAGCCGCGTTTTTTGGCCGCCGCTGAGCGTCGAGACGAGCGTTTCTTTCGGAAAATGGCCGAAGCCCATCCCGTGGAGAACACTGCGGATACGCGTCTCCATCTCGAAGCCGCCTTGCTCGCGGAACCGGTCGGACAGCTTCGCATACTTCTCCAGCGCATCCTCGTAGGCTTTCGCATCCTGTTCGGACTGCGCCAGGTCGGCGATTCGCTGCTCGAGGGTGCGCAGCTCTTGCTCCATGTCGATCAGATGGGCGAAGACGGCTCGCATCTCCGCTTCGATCGTCCGCTCGGATTGCAGGCCGCTTGTCTGGGCGAGATAGCCGATCGTCGTTTCTTTTGCCTTGTAGATGGTGCCGGCATCATACGACATTTCGCCGGCGATGATTTTGAGCAGCGTCGACTTGCCTGCGCCGTTGACGCCGACGAGGCCGATGCGCTCGCGGGGAAGAATTTGAAAGGTAATGCCGGATAAAATCGGCTGGGCGCCGTAGTTTTTGGATATTTCGGATACTTGAAGGAGCATGATCGTTTTTAAACCTCCGGATCTGCTTGCGTTTTTGCTTGCATTTTCCTTAAGTGTACCGAATCTTCCGTGAAACGACAACGCCGCCGTGCGCGAGAAGAAGCCCGGAATCCCTCTGTGGGCCATTGGCGAAAAATGGGCAACAGTGGTACACTTAATAAACAATGCGTGCAAAAGGGAGAAGGCGTGCCTCGCGGTTCAGGAGGCGGCGCCGGCTAGGCGGGGAAAGATGAACGACATGAAGAAGGCGGAGCGCGAACGGCTTGCCGGTCTCCGAAGCGGCATTACGGCGGAACAGCGCGCGGCGTGGTCGGAAGCGGCGTGCGTTCATGCTGTGCGGTTGCTGGAGAAACGGGGCGTGGATACGTTGATGGCCTATGTCGCGTTTCGCTCCGAGCTGGATACGCTTCGGCTGCTCGAGTGGGGGTTCAAGAACGGGAAGACGGTCATCGTCCCCAGGTGTAACCCGGAGGATCGGTCAATGGAGCTGTACGCGATAACCGGGTTGGACGCGCTTATTCCGGGAGCTTACGGCATCATGGAGCCGAATCCTGCGGCAGCCGAACGGATTGAACTTAGGCAGGTCCTGCCTCAGGCCGTATTCGTCCCGGGGCTTGCGTTCGACGGGGCAGGCGGCAGGCTCGGCTACGGGGGTGGCTACTACGACAGATTCCGCGCGCGCGTCGAACAGGCTGCGGGCCTGCTGGACGAACCGGTTCCGCCGTGGATCGGCCTTGGCTTCGGTATGCAGCTTGTCGAGTCGGTTCCGATGGAGGCGCATGACGCGAGAATGGACGCGATCGTGACGGAACGCGGAATTCTAATCACGCCATAGGCGAAAGAAGGGAGCGGGTGCTCGTGGAGCTGACCCATTTTAACGAACAAGGACGGGCCCGGATGGTCGACGTCTCCGACAAGGAGATTACGAGCCGTACGGCAACGGCGCGCACGACCGTCACGATGAATCCGGACACGCTGTCGCGGATCAAGGCGGGAACGATCGGCAAAGGAGACGTGCTGGCGGTCGCTCAAGTCGCGGGCATCATGGCTGCGAAGAAGACGTCCGATTGGATTCCGATGTGTCATCCACTTCCGCTCACCGGCATTAATCTGGTGTTCGGCGACAATGGCGAAGGCGAGTTATATATAGAAGGAACCGTGAAGACGACCGGTAAGACCGGCGTCGAAATGGAGGCGTTGACCGCAGTATCCGCCGCTGCGCTCACCGTGTACGACATGTGCAAGGCGCTGCAGAAGGACATGGTCATCGGGCCGACCCATCTGGTGTCGAAGACCGGAGGCAAGAACGGCGACTATACGCATCAAGCGAATGGTTAGATCTCGAAGCGATAGGGGGAGAGAGTCATATGCGTTGGAAAGTAGCGCTGCTGACGGCGAGCGACAAAGGCTCGCGGGGAGAACGGGAAGATACGAGCGCGCAGGTGATCCGCGAGCTGGTGGAAGAGGAACTCGGCGGTGACATCGTCGACTACCGGATCGTGCCCGACGAGCAGGACGAGATTATGGCCGCGCTCATCGAGATGGCCGACTATTACCGCGCCGATCTGGTCATCACGACGGGAGGGACCGGACTGTCTCCCCGGGATTGGACGCCGGAAGCTACGCTTAAGGTAATCGACCGGGAAGTGCCGGGCTTGGCGGAGGCGATGCGCATGGGCGCGATGCAGCGGACGCGGCAGGCGATGCTCTCGCGCGGCGTTTGCGGCATTCGCGGCCGTTCGCTTATCATCAACTTGCCGGGCAGCCCCAAGGGCGTGCATGAGAATTTGATGGCGATTATGGACCAGCTGCCGCACGCGCTGAGCATCTTGTCCGGACGAATCGGAGAGCACAACGCATGAGCGGCGAAGCGAAGCGGACGACGCTGCGGGAAGTGCCGGTGGAAGAAGCGATCGGCCTAAGACTGGCGCACGATCTGACGCAGATCTTGCCCGGCGAATTCAAGGGCAGGCTGTTCAAGAAGGGGCACGTCATAACAGAATCGGATATTCCGAAGCTGCTCGACATTGGTAAAGCTCATATTTATGCGATGGAGCTTGGCGAAGGCGAGCTGCACGAGGACGACGCCGCGCTGCGGATGGCCGAGGCGCTTCGTGGAGACGGGACGCGCATGACGGAGCCGCATGAAGGCAAAGTTGCCGTCAAATCCGATTTGGACGCGCCGGGGCTGGCGGTCGTCGACCCAGCTTTCGTCCAGGCTGTGAACGAGATCGGCGAGATCGCGCTTGCCACCGTGAAGACGAACCATGTCGTGCAGCCGGGCGGCCAAATCGCGGCGACGCGGGTCATTCCGCTCGTGGTGGAAGAAGCGAAAGTGAGGAAAGTCGAGGAGCTGGCAACGCGCTACCGGGAGGCACACGGGGGAGCGGGTCCGCTGCGGATTAAGCCGCTGCGGCGGCTGCGCATCGGTCTGGTAACGACAGGCGGCGAAGTGTTCAGCGGACGGATTACAGACAAATTCGGCCCGGCTGTGCGGCACATCGTCGAAGCGCTCGGATCGGAGATCGGCGAGCAGCGTTTCGCCCCGGACGATCGACAAACAATTGTCAAGGAAATCCACTATTTGCTTGATAACCGTTATGATATGATATTAGTTACCGGTGGCATGTCCGTCGATCCGGACGACCGTACGCCGGCTGCCATCAAGGCGGCAGGGGCGGACATCGTCAGCTACGGCACGCCGATGCTGCCGGGATCGATGCTGCTCGTCGGCTATATCGGCGAAGTGCCGATCATGGGTCTGCCGGGCTGCGTCATGCACGATCCATACACCTCGTTCAACGTCTTGCTCCCGCGGGTTCTAGCCGGTGACGTCATAACGCGAGCGGACATCGTTGATATGGGGTATGGCGGTTTGTACGGGTGTTAACGGGTAATAGGTTACATAGAGAGAACTTCGCGGTTTTGTTTTTTAGAAGGAAGATTGTACGGCGAACGAGTCATAGTTGTGAAGCGTATGCTTTCGAAGCGAGTTTTTGCTGCGAGGTTATTTCTGCGAAGCGAATGCTTCACAAAACGAAGCGTATGCTTTCGAAGCGAGTTTTTGCTGCGAGGTTATTTCTGCGAAGCGAATGCTTCGCAAAAACGAAGCGTATGCTTCCGAAGCGAGTTTTTGCTGCGAGGTTATTTCTGCGAAGCGAATGCTTCGCAAAAACTTTTAGGAGGAACAATATGTTCAACGGCATTGGCGTGACAGGTATTATACTGATCGTACTGGTCGCTTTGCTGCTGTTTGGTCCGAACAAGCTGCCCGAGCTGGGACGCGCGTTTGGCCGGACGCTGAAAGAATTCAAGGCAGGCGCGAAAGATCTAATGGACGACGACGACCGTGAGCGCAGAGACGCAAGCCGGATCGAAGTGAACCGCGACAAAGAGGACAAAAACGATAAGCGGCTCCCTGAATAATCGGAGCTCGCTTTTTTTATGATCAACGTAAGAACCTAGAGGTTCCCGAAATTGATCAAGCGTCTTGTAATTCTCTGAGATGAAACACGCGCCGCCCTTCAGGAAGGCGCGTGCGGTTTCGCTCTGCTACAGCGGATGGCCGTATACGGGCCGCTTCAATAATATCACGGCCGTTAAGAGGTGAGCTTGCATGAATGAAGATACGACTCCGCGCCCTACGCGCGAGGAACTGGCTATGACGTTGTTCGAGCATATCGGCGAGCTGCGCAAACGGATCATTTATACACTGATCGTCCTGGTAATCGGGCTTGTAATCGGCCTTTTTCTCGCGAATCCGGCTTATGATTTTCTCATGTCCCAAGAGCCCGTCAGCGGTATGAAGCTGCATACTTTCTCGTTATGGGACGGCATCGGCATGTATATGAAATTCGCGCTCGTCATTGCGCTTCTGCTGGTCGTGCCGTTCGCATTCTTTCAATTATGGGCGTTCGTCAAACCGGCCCTGCATGAACGGGAGCAGCGCGCAGCGCTAACCTTCGTGCCGCTGGCGCTTCTGCTGTTCATCGGTGGACTGGCGTTCTCCTATTTCGTCGTCTTCCCAATGGCATTCAACTTCACGACCGATGTATCCAAACATCTGGGGTTGGAAGAGACGTACGGCATTACGCAATATTTTACGTTCCTGTTCAACATCTTGATTCCGATCTCGCTGCTGTTCGAGCTGCCGATTCTCATCATGTTTCTCACGCAAATCCGGATTCTGACGCCTACGCGACTGCGCAAAATGCGCCGCATCGCGTACTTGATCCTGATCATCGTCGGGACGATGATCACGCCGCCGGATTTCATTTCGGACATGCTCGTAGCGGTGCCGCTCATCGTGCTGTACGAGATCAGCGTCATGCTCTCGGGCGTCGTGTACCGCAAGCAGCAAGCGCGGGATGCCGCATGGGAAGAGGAGTTTGGCACGTAACCAACCGCAAGCCGGCCGAGGAGGCCGGCTTTTTTGCGTTTACGGGCGGGACGAGCATGGCGTAAGGCAGCTGGCCAAAACTTTTTGCAGCAGGGTTGAAGGGAGAGGCTTACGAAGGCATAAAGCTGTCAATGATGAACAGGGGCGCATTTCTAAAGCAGGCGAAAGGTTAACGAGGGATAAGGTTCGCGGTGTTCAAGATTGGCGAGGTGAACGGTGTGCGGCTATCCGACGTGGCGATCCGACCCTCGGAGACATACGCGGCGCTCGCGCTCGAAACATGCGAGCTTTTCCAAATTTCACGTAAAATGAACGGCCAGCCACTTGAAATCTAATTCCAAAATCGGTATTATAGGTTATGGTTATTAGCACTTAACAGTTGCGAGTGCTAATAAAAATTTCAACCTGCAACTCAAATCAAAAGGAGGCTATTTTCATGATCAGACCTTTGGGTGAACGCGTATTGATCGAACCGATCGCGAAAGAAGAAACAACGGCTAGCGGCATTTTGCTGCCAGACACGGCGAAAGAGAAACCGCAAGAAGGCCGCGTCGTTGCTGTTGGCTCCGGTGCGCTCAAAGACGGCGTACGCATCGCGCTTGAAGTGAAGGAAGGCGACCGCGTCCTGTTCTCCAAATATGCCGGCACGGAAGTGAAGTACGACGGCAAAGAGCTGTTGATTATGAAAGAGAGCGACATTCACGCGATCCTGGGCTAATCCCCGGCATTGCCGAACATACATCGTACGGACGATACTTAGGGAGCCCTTAGCGGCTCCGCCCTCAAGCACGAAGCGAAGCTTCATAAACTATTATTCCAGGAGGTTCTACCAATGGCTAAAGATATCAAGTTTGGCGAAGACGCGCGCCGCGCGATGCTCCGCGGTGTAGACGCACTGGCTAACGCGGTTAAAGTTACCCTCGGCCCGAAAGGCCGCAACGTGGTACTCGAGAAGAAATTCGGCAGCCCGCTGATCACGAACGACGGCGTGTCCATCGCGAAAGAAATCGAACTCGAAGACGCGTTCGAGAACATGGGCGCGCAGCTCGTGAAAGAAGTCGCGACGAAGACGAACGACGTTGCAGGCGACGGTACGACGACGGCTACGGTTCTGGCGCAAGCGATGATCCGCGAAGGCCTGAAGAACGTAACGGCAGGCGCGAACCCGATGGTTATCCGCAAAGGCATCGAGAAAGCCGTTAAAGCCGCTGTTATTGAACTGCAAGCAATCGCTAAGCCGATCGAAGGCAAGCAATCGATCGCTCAAGTTGCTTCGATTTCCTCCGCTGACGACGAAGTCGGCCAACTGATCGCCGAAGCGATGGAGAAAGTCGGCAACGACGGCGTTATCACGGTCGAAGAGTCCAAAGGCTTCGTGACGGAGCTGGAAGTCGTAGAAGGTATGCAGTTCGACCGCGGCTACCTGTCCCCTTACATGATCACGGACACGGACAAAATGGAAGCCGTCCTCGACAATCCATTCATCCTGATCACGGACAAGAAGATCTCCAACATTCAAGAGATCCTGCCGGTTCTCGAGAAAGTGGTTCAATCCGGCAAGCAGCTGCTGATTATCGCGGAAGACGTAGAAGGCGAAGCGCTCGCTACGCTGCTCGTTAACCGCCTGCGCGGCACGTTCACGTGTGTAGCGGTTAAAGCTCCAGGCTTCGGCGACCGCCGCAAAGCTATGCTGGGCGACATCGCTGCTCTGACGGGCGGCCAAGTGATCACGGAAGAGCTCGGCCTTGAGCTCAAATCCACTACGGTTGACCAGCTCGGTTCCGCTCGCCAAGTTCGTATCTCCAAAGAGAACACGATCGTGGTTGACGGCGCTGGCGACAAGAAAGACATCGACGTTCGCGTCAGCCAAATCCGCGCGCAGCTGGAAGAAACCACTTCCGACTTCGACCGCGAGAAGCTGCAAGAGCGTCTGGCGAAGCTGGCTGGCGGCGTAGCCGTCATCAAAGTCGGCGCAGCTACGGAGACGGAACTGAAAGAGCGCAAACTGCGCATCGAAGACGCCCTGAACTCGACTCGCGCTGCAGTTGAGGAAGGTATCGTTTCCGGTGGCGGTACGGCACTCGTGAACGTATACAATGCAGTATCCGCTGTTCAAGCAGACGGCGACGAGCAAACAGGCGTGAACATCGTCCTGCGCGCACTGGAAGAGCCGGTTCGCACAATCGCGGCTAACGCAGGCCAAGAAGGCTCCGTTATCGTTGAGCGTCTGAAGAAAGAAGAAATCGGCATTGGCTACAACGCAGCTACGAGCGAGTGGGTGAACATGTTTAATGCAGGTATCGTTGACCCTGCGAAAGTAACGCGTTCCGCATTGCAAAACGCGGCTTCCGTTGCGGCGATGTTCCTGACGACCGAAGCGGTTGTTGCCGACAAGCCTGAGAAAGACAAACCAGCTATGCCAGACATGGGCGGCATGGGCGGTATGGGCGGAATGATGTAAGACAGACGGAAGGGGGCGTCTCAAAAGGGTTAAGTAATTGTCTTCTAACTCCGAAGACCCCCTAAATTGAACAAAAAAATGGCGTTACAGGG